>JAFUSQ010000008.1 GCA_017467605.1 bacterium
GAAAGTTATTTCTAAAAACGTTGAAAACTCTTTCAAAACTTTCAACGCTTAATAAAAAACTGATACTGAAACACCTGACAGAATGCAAGCTCACTCAAAAATTTTTAGATTCTGAAACAAGTTCAGAATGACAAAATTTTTGGTCCGCTTTGTAAAGTTCAGCAAAATATAAAAAATTTCCTTTCCCTTTTTTCCTATTGATTTTCCACGACTTATTCACTTAAGTCGTTTTTTATTGCATTGTAGATACCATATGTCATAATACAGTCTCTTTCAGCTCTGTGGTGTCCTGATGTATCGATATTATAGTAGTTTGCAACATAATCAAGTTTGTGACGCTCCAAACCGGCTATTTTACGAGATAATTTACAAGTATCTATTGATTTATTCGTGAATTCTTTATCATAACACTGAATATTCTTTTTATTAATAAACCCTATATCAAATCGTACATTATGCCCAACAACGACATCTTCACCAATAAAATCTATATATTTATCTAAAATATTTTCAATAAAAGGAGCTGTTTCAACCATTTCATTTGTTATTCCTGTTAATTTAGAAATAAAAGTACTAATTTTACTCTTTGGTTTAACAAGAGTAGAATATTTATCAACAATCTCATCATTACGAACTTTTAATGCAGAAAGTTCTATAATTTCATTATAATTATTAGAAAGCCCTGTGGTTTCAATATCTATAACAGTATAATTTTGCGGAAATTCTATATCACTATTTTGAGTTGGGTTAGTTAAAATTGTATTAGCCGTCATAATTCCCTCACCTTTATTTGTTTAATAACATAAAACTTTATATAATTCAAAAATATTGTTGTGTTATAATTTTAACAAATAGGACTAATGTGAACCGGAGTAAATTATGATTTTAGTAACAGGCGGAGCCGGATATATTGGAAGTCACAATGTTATAGCCCTTATGAATGCCGGCTATAACGTCATAATTTTTGATAATCTTGAAATTGGACATATTGAAACAATAAATACTTTAAAAACAATTAAAACTAATGGAAAATTAGAAGAATTTATAAAAGGTGATTTACAAAATTTTGATGATATAAATTCTGTATTTAAAAAGTTTAATATAGATACAGTTGTCCATTTTGCTGCTTATTCACAAGTTGCTGAATCGGTAAAAAATCCGCAAAAATACTATTTCAATAATGTATATGGAACTTTAAATCTTTTGAAAGCAATGCTTGAAAATAATGTCAAAAAAATAGTTTTTTCAAGTACTGCAGCAACATATGGTAATCCTGACTATATTCCGATTGATGAAAATCACCCGCAAAAACCCATAAATACTTATGGCAAAACAAAGTTAATGATAGAAAATATCATGGACGATTATGATAAAGCTTATGGTTTAAAATCTGTAAGATTAAGGTATTTTAATGTCGCAGGAGCGGACAGTCAAAATCGTATAGGAGAATGGCATGAACCTGAAACACATCTTATTCCAAACATTTTAAAATCCACCTTGGAAGGCGGAAAAACATTCCAAATGTTCGGGGTTGATTACAATACTAAAGACGGTACTTGTGTTAGAGATTACATCAATGTTGAAGATTTGGCTAAAGCACATGTTTTGGCACTAAAGTATCTTGAAAATGGTGGAGAAACTAATTATTTTAATTTGGGCACAAATGAAGGTAACAGTGTTAAAGAAGTTTTTGCAACTTGTGAAAATATTACAGACAAAAAAATTCCTGTTGAAATAAAAGAAAGACGTGAAGGTGATCCCGCAACTTTGATTGCGGATAATAAAAAAGCCAAAGAAATCTTGAATTGGCAAAATGAAAAAACATTGCAAGATAGTGTCAAAACGGCATATAATTGGGAAGTAAAATTAGCGAAATTATTTAAAGGTAATTTATGAGTATTAAAGAATTATTACTAAAATTTGATAAAGATGGAGTAATACAAAATTATGCAAAAGCTCTGCCTTATTTTAAGAAATATTGGTTCAGAACGGCTTTGGCACTTGGACTTGCAATACCAATAGGTTCACTTGACGCGGTTATTGCATTGTCATTAAAACCTTATATGGATATTGTTATGGTGGATAAAACCGTTCAATCTCCCTGGTATATTCCGCTTTTAATTGTGGCTTTCACTTCAATTCAAGGATTATTAAATTATCTTTCAACCTATATGAATGCCTGGGTTGGCGGAAAAGTTACAACCGATATGAAGAAAGATTTATATGGAAAATTAATGCATAAAGATGCAACCTATTTTGACAGAAAATCTTCCGGTGATGTTATAAAAAGATTCAATAATGATGCGGATTCAGCATGCGGCGGACTTTTAAATAATTTAAAAACAGGAATTTCAAGACTATTTTCTTCAATTTCACTTGTCGGGGTTTTGATTTATAACTCTTGGCAGTTAGCAATTATTGCAATTATAGTTTTAATTTGTGCCGTTATTCCTTTAACAAAAATGCGTGCACTTATTAAGTCTGTAACCGAAAAATCCGAATCTGCAGGCGGCAAAATTATTACCACATATAATGAAGCATTTGGCGGAAATAAAATTACAACGGCATATAATCTTTACAAATATAATACAAAAAAATTCAATAAAGATTTGGACAGTCTATTCGGTCTAAAAATGAAAATCACTCAAAAAACAGGCTGGCTATCTCCAATGATGCACATAATGGTATCAATAGGGATTGCTGCTGTAATCGGTCTTGGAAGTTATATGATTGTTCAAAAACAAATTACAAGCGGTAATTTTGTATCATTCATTACGGCATTAATTATGTTATATACCCCGATTAAACTTCTCGGAAATAACGCAAAAAGCATGCAAACTTCCCTGCTTGCACTTGAACGTGTAATTAAAAATCTTGGAGCGGTTCCAAAAGTAAGAGATAAAGAAAATGCAATAACCCTAAAAGGTTTAAATAACTGTATTGAATTCAGAGATGTAAGATTCAGTTATGTAAAAGGTAAACCTGTTTTGAAAGAAATATCCTTTACTGTGCCGAAAGGGGAAACATTCGCTCTTGTCGGCAATTCCGGCGGAGGTAAAAGTACAATAGTAAATTTACTCCCAAGGTTTTATGATATTAAAAAAGGAAATATTTTAATTGACGGTGTTGATGTTAAAGATATTAGTTTGCAATCTTTGAGAGATAATATTGCAATAGTTTTTCAGGATAACTTCTTATTTTCGGGCACTATAAGAGAAAACATAATGCTTGGAAACTTGAACGCCACAGAAGAAGAATTGCAAGAAGCCCTAAAAGATTCCTACTTGTTAGATTTTGTAAACAGTCTTGAAAAAGGACTTGATACCGATATCGGTGAGCGCGGAGTTTTGTTATCAGGCGGACAAAAACAAAGAATCGGTATCGCTAGAGCGTTTTTGAAAAACGCACCTATTCTTATTTTAGATGAAGCAACAAGTGCTTTGGATAATGAAGCGGAAAAAATTGTTCAGCAGGCAATTGAAAATTTAATGAAGGACAGAACGGTTTTTGTAATTGCCCATAGATTAACAACTGTTCAAAATGCTGATAGAATTGCGGTTATTAAAAACGGTAAACTTGTTGAATTAGGAAACCATAACGAATTGATAAACATTGAAAACGGTGTTTATAAACATCTTTATGAATCACAATTCAGTAATGTTGAAACACCTGTCGAAGTATAGCAAAAAAATTTTTTAAGTGTTTTGTTGACAATATAAAATAATTATTGTAACTTTAAGGAAAAGGAAATTTTAATTAATGCAAAATACTAACACTATGATGATGCAAATGATGATGCAAAGCCTTATTAAAGGTGGCATTTGTCTTGCAAATCGAATGTGTTAAGTTAAATTCATAAGCAAACAAATTTTAAGCCACCTAACAAGGTGGCTTTTTTAATGTGAAAAATTTTAATTTATAGGAAATAATATAATGATACCCAAAATTCAAAATAATCAAACGACATTTAAAGGAACAACACCAAATTTTAACAAGACAACAAAAGCATTAGATAAATTTCTAAAATCTCAAGAAAATTTATCACATACAAGATTTATACAAGGAACTCTTACAAATTGGTTTCCAAAAGCAATTTTATCAAGAAGTATTATTGATTTTAGTGAATTTACGTTTCTGGAATTTATTGAATCAGGAATTTTTTATTTTGCAGCACCATTTTTCGGAGAACATTTGTTTAGAAATGGTTTATTTAAAAAAATTCAACCTAAAAAACTTCAAAAAACTATAGATAAACATTTACCGAAAAGTATCGAAGAAATAAAAAAATTAAATATTGATAAAAATCTTAAAAACAGACTTATAACAACAAAAGGCGGGATTTTGCTGGGTTGTATAACTGTACCGGCATTGGAATATGCATTGGGTTTTGCAAAAAATTTATTTACATTAAAAGTTTTTAAAGTCAGTGATTTTAATAAAGTTGCGAATTTAACCAAAGATACAAAAGATGATACTGAACAAAAAAACAAAGTAGAAACTCATTCTAAAAAAGTTTTACTTCAAACAGGATTATTATCTTTAGCGGGAATAGGGGCAGGAATTTTATTATCCGCATTTGGACATAAATTTAAGGCAGGAGTAAAGTTATCTGAAATTTTACTTGAGCCCGGGGAACAAATTTCAAAACTGTTACATAAAATAGGTTTTAAATCTGAAAAAACAGATAATTTCTTAAAAGAATATTTGAAACTTGATTTTGCTAATAATAACGGTAAATTTGCATTGAGCAAAGGTCAGCTTGCAGTAACCTGTACAACAGGCTTATTTGGATATTCATCAGCAGCAAAAGACAGAGGAAAATTAGATTTTTATGAAGTTTGGACAAGAGTTCCTCTGGTCGTTTTGTATACAATTTTTGGTTCATCAATTCTTGATGCAGGATTTAAGAAAATGCTTGCCAAAAAAGGAAAATTCCCTGAACTTATTAAACAAGATAATAATGGATTGATTAAAGCAGTTCCTACGAGAAAAGAACTTCCTGCAATAGCGGAAAAACTTGCAAAATTAAATAATACTTCTGTTGATATTGAACTTGCAAAACTTATTAAACAAAAATCAATAATTACAGGGGTTCCGTTCTTGTTCAGTTTACTTGCAATGGGATTTACTCTCAGCGGAATTTCAAGACTCTGGACACAATACAGATACAATCATCAAGCTAAATTTGAACAAAATAATTCCCCTAAAAACTTTATAAATAAACCGACATTTGAAGGCTTTACAAAGAACATATAAAATCTGCCAAGTTTTTAGCAATAATACTGTGAGATTCTATAGAATAATGTAAACCATCAATATCGGAAGGAGTTACTATTTTGTTTAAATCATAGTAAAAACAATCATTTTCTTTTGCTGTTTTTTCAAAAATCGGAAAAACTTTTTCTATTCTTTCAACAGACTTTAAATCAAACTGCATAGAAAAAATTCCGTCTATAATATTTTCTTTTATCCGAACCGGTGGAATAATTATAATCTTAGTATTTGAATTAATTTCTTTTATTGAATTTATAAGATGTTTCAATCCATTGTATGCAATATTTTCATTCAAATTATAAAAAAATTGTGCATCATTTGTTCCAAGAGAAATTATACAAACATCAATATCTTTATGATTTTGTAAATAAATCGGAAGATAATCTCCTCCGCTATGTTTCAAACCTTCCGGACTTTTGAAAAATCCGGTGCGGTTATTCATACCTTCTTCAATTATTTCAGAATCCGGTAAAAGTTGAGATAAAATTCCACTCCAACGTTGATTTTTTTCATAACGTCCGCAAGTCCCGGGAATAAACCCAAAGGTGTTTGAATCTCCATAGCACAAAATTTTTTTCATAAATTATATTATATCGTACTATTTTGAATAACACAAATTATTGTTAAATTTTATTTATACCTAAAGATAATATAGAAAGTATTATTGAACCGATTAATGCACTCAAAAATCCATCTATATCAACACCGGGAGTAATTGCACCCGCAAGCATAAATAACAATGCATTAATTACAAAAGAAAATAATCCCAGAGTAAGAAAATTTACGGGAAGCGAAATGAACTTAACAACAGGTTTGATAAAAGTATTAATAATAGCTATTACAACGCATACAAGCATTGCACTCCAAAAATTTTCAACACTTATTCCGGGAATTATCCAGGCAATAAAAATAATAGCAAACGCATAAGCAATCCATTTAAGAAAAAAATTTAACATAATAAGCTCCCTTTTTATGAATTTTAAATTCACTAAAAAGGTTTTTCATTATCCAATTTACCAAATTAATATTACAGAATTTTTACATTTCTTCATGTTTCATGAAAATTATTTGCCTGATTTTTATAAATGTAATAGAATGATAGTGGGAAAGTTTTAAGGGATAGATAAATGATAAAAGACAGACTGGACGAGAGAACTTTAACACCTCAAGAGGTTAGAACTATTTTAAAAGCTGACAATAAAGAAATCGTTGACTTGTGTAAAAAAGCTTCAATCAGACCAAGAAAAAATGCTAAAGGTCATACATATTTTTCTTATGATGAAGTTAAAAATTTGCGAAAAATTCAATCACAAGTTAAAAATGCCGTAACTAATCCTGTTGCAGTCAGAACTCCTGCTATGGTTGGTGCGGGTGCATCTTCTCAAAGCAGCAGTGCAGCAGTCAGAAGTATTTTGGTAACTTTACAAGAATTAGAAGCTAAATTAAGTAATAAAATTGCTAAGGTTATAGACGAAAAACTTGAAGGCATGGACGATGTTGTAGTTGAATTAATTCGTTGCAAAACAGATAATGAAACCCTAAAACAAAAAATTGTTGACTTGAACAAAGAAGTTTATCAATTGAAAAACGAATTAAATAGCTACAAACCTGTAGCATTAGGCTTCTATAAGAAAAAAGAAGTTTTTGTTTGGGAATAAGAGGTAAATAATATGGCAGTTAAAGGAACAGAACAGGCTGCTCCTGTTGCAAACAGCGACAGAGAGAAAGCCCTTAAGTTAGCTATTGAAAAAATTGAAAAAGACTTTGGCAAAGGCTCAATAATGAAACTTGGTGATAAAACCACTGTTAATGTTGATGCTATTCCAACAGGAGCTTTATCGTTAGATGTTGCGCTTGGTATTGGAGGAATTCCTCGCGGTCGTATAATTGAAATATATGGGCCTGAATCATCAGGAAAAACAACTCTTGCCCAACATATAGTTGCAGAATGTCAGAAAAAAGGCGGAATTGCTGCATTTGTTGATGCAGAACACGCACTTGATCCTGAATATGCGAGAAATTTAGGTGTTCAGGTAGATGATTTGTTAATTTCTCAACCTGATACAGGTGAACAAGCTTTGGATATTACAGAAGAATTGGTTCGTTCAGGTGCCGTTGATATTGTAGTCGTTGACTCAGTTGCAGCACTTGTCCCAAAAGCTGAAATTGAAGGTTCTATGGAAGATCAACAAATGGGTCTGCAAGCTCGTTTGATGTCAAAAGCTTTAAGAAAATTGACAGGTATTATAGGAAAAACTAATACAACCGTTATTTTTATTAACCAATTGAGAATGAAAATCGGTGTTATGTACGGCAATCCTGAAACAACAACCGGTGGTAATGCTTTAAAATATTATGCATCTGTTCGTATGGAAATTAAACGCACAGAAACCCTTAAAGGTGATGAAGGTGAAATCGGAAACCACGTTAGAGTAAGAGTTCTGAAGAACAAAGTGGCTCCTCCTTTTAGAACTGCTGAATTTGATATTATCTTTGGTAAAGGTATTTCAAAAATAGGAAATATTTTAGATGTTGCAGTTAATCTTGATATAATTAAAAAATCAGGAGCATGGTTTAGTTATAACGAAGAAAAACTCGGTCAAGGCAGAGAAAAAGCTAAAGAATTTTTAGAACAAAATCCTGAAATTCTTGCAGAAGTTGAAAAACTTGTTCGTGACAGACTTGCTCAATAACTGTATTGTAAAGAATTGTGTATAAAATTAAACTACGAAAACCCTTACTATGTGAGGGTTTTTGTTATTTGTGATAATATTTTTGTATCAAACTAGCAACTTAATTCATGTTTGGTTTTAAGATGAAAAGAAAATAAATTAGGAGGCATAAATGAAAGTTTATTCAATCGATAATTACAATCTAAACTGCCAAAAGCCACAACCAAAGCTAAATACAGTACAAGCTAATACTAATCAAATGTCTGCAATTTCATTCACAAGTGATGACAGCAAATCAAGTAATGCTATGAGAAATACTGCAATGGCTTTGATGTTAGCAGGAACTCTATCAAGTTGTGACAAATTATTTGATGACGGTGAAGCATATGCTCTCGCACAAGTAGCAGTTGAACAAAATGACTCAACATCACATGGCAGTGAAGGGGAAAAAGGTTGGTTAAGAGATTCAACCTACATTCACGATACAGATTCTATTATTAAATGGTATTACAAATTTGTAAGACCACAACCTTTAGATACTTTATATAAAAATGTTCATAATTGGGGAATAGAAGGTGCCGATGCTGACCCTAACGATTCAACCGCAAACAGAAACATTGTTCACTATGAAGGTGTTCGCGATTGGGAATACGGAACAAAAGAAATAGGTGATGAAAATCCTATTCAATCATCTAAAAAAGTTTTAGTTTATGATACAGAAGTAAAAGATTATAAAAATAATCACGAATATTACGGTAAAAGAATTTTTAGATTCCCTACCGGAAACTTCTCAATAAAAATGCCAAATGGCAAAATCCTAAATAATCCTAAAGGTTTATTTATGGAAGAACTCAGAAGTGATTTAGATGTTGCACATGACGAAATATCAGGTTGTACAAAACTTTCTTCAGTGTTTGTAACAACTAAAGGTGATACTGTCGAAGTTGCAAGAAAATCTCCTAACTCAAGTGAATTTATTGCAAAAGGAAAAATGACAAAAGGATACTTGAACGGCGGAATTAATTCACTTCTTTTAAGAAATATGATTGGTATTTATGATACAGATGACCACTTCCTAGACTTCAAAATTGAAACAGTCAATGACGAAGAATTACGCAGAAGATACGTAAGAGCTATGGATAATCTGGATACGGAAGAATAATTAAACATTAAGGCAATATTGATTAAACCGAGATAAAAAGACCTCTTTTTTATAAGAGGTCTTTTTGTATATTTTCAATAAAGCTTAAAATTTTGTCTAATCTTTGTTTATCATATTTATACCACCAGCCTATAAGTGTCTCGAAAGCAGTTGCTTGACGATATTCTGCTTGAATGTTTCTTCTGCCGACAGGTATTGGAAGATTTCTCGCTCGCCTTATTAGTTCTTTTTCTTCATCAGTTAGTCTGTTTTCTATTAAATTTAAAAGTTCATATTGATAATGAGTTTTTACCAAATTTGTCGTAATTTTATGGAGTTTTTTAGCATTATTAGTTCGTAATATAGTTTTTTCTCGAATATACAATTCCCAAACCGCATCACCTAAATATGCATAATTTCTTAAATTCATTTCTTCCATACAAAAAATTTTACTACAAAATTTTATAATACAAAAATTCCTTTAAAAAGAGGATTAAAAAGAAGTTTAAGCACGATAGTATTAAATCACTAACGGAAAAAACATGAAAAAAATTTTATTAATACTTGGAATACTATTGAGTATAAATTTTATAATAATGGGAATTTGCAAGGTTTTTGCTGATGAAACACACCTAAATTCTCAAAACATTTCACATTTTACCCTAATGCCATAAATAGTCCATTTTACCGCTATTCATAACGTAATACGCACAACCAAAGCCCTGAGCTGTTTGCGGGATACAGGTTGTATTGTAATCAAATTGGGTATTAGGTGCACCAGCTGGTTTTAATCCTAAATCTTCATAATAGTAAAATTGAAATAAATCAGTTCCGACTTTATTCGGCTTAGTTTTTCCGTTTGTATCGATAAAAATTCCTATCAAATTTTCAGGATTACTGCTCATTTTTCCTCGCAAAATAATTGATGAACCGTTAAAAAGGTTCATTTTATAGTAACCGTTATTAGAATTATAATCCATATCATGGTCATTGTTATTTTTAAGTTTATAGACCTGTTTAACAATACATTTTTCTTTTTCATCAACAAGCCCGCAATCATTAGCAATTTTTAAAAAAGGTTTTAATCTTTCGGCAATCAAATTTGCGCCGTCAGAATCAAATTTAGCTTCCCAATTTGCAACACTTCCGAATTCTTCTTCCGACATTTTAATAGCTTGAGAAAGAATTGAATAAGTTTCTTTTAATTTTGCTACAGTTTGTTTTTCATAATACTTATGCATCAAATTCGGAATAGTCAGTGCTGCTACAATGCCAATTATTCCAATTGTTATAAGAGTTTCTGCCAATGTAAATGCGTATATTTTGTTCATTTAATGTGCTCCTGTTAAATTAATTAAATTTATACATGTATTATAAATTAATTCGTTTATTAATGCAAATAATTATATACTTATTCATTGTATTTCGTTAAATAAGTTTAATAATATTAAGTATGAGGATAGTTACCGAACTCAAAGAAATACTGTATACAAAAGGCTTAACGCTAAAATATGTTGCTCAAGAACTTGAAAAAAGACTTAACAAACCGTATACCCTTGCTAACCTCTCAAATAAATTACGCAATGAAACAATTACATATCGCGAAATGAAACTAATCGCAAACATAATAGGCTGTTCGCTTGAATTAAAATAACTTTTCCCCACTTGAAAAATAAAAAAAATAGTTTATACTAATAATATAAAGGGCGAGGCAGGTTGCAGCCTACCTCTTTAAAAGCCCAAATGTTTTAAAATTTGAGTGCTAGTATAATTAATAAAATTATTATTAGCACTTTTATGCTAATTTTAAAAATCATTTTGCATCACCTCCTCATCAGCCTTTACGATTTTCAGTCGTTCCGAAACGGAAAAAGCAATACAAATAGGGCTTACCTTTAATTTTATTTTAACGTAAGCCCTATTAAATAAATCATATAAAAAGTTGAAATATTATTAATAAATTATATGTTAGCTAATTTTGTATAAAAATCATTAGCCTGTTCAAATTTGAAAGCAAAATTAAACAATTTAGCTTCTTGAAGTTGAGGTGCTAAAATTTGCAAACCAATCGGCATACCTTGAGAGTCAAATCCCGCAGGAACACTAATACCCGGAAGCCCTGCCAAATTACAACTAATTGTTGCAATATCGGTTAAATACATTGCCAACGGATCTGATGATTTTGCACCCAAATCAAATGCCGTATTCGGACAAGTTGGAGAAATCAAAACATCAACTTGTTTAAATGCTTCCCTAAATTCTTCTGTTACAAGAGCTCTCATTTGTTGAGCTTTTTTATAATAAGCATCATAGTAACCTGAAGATAAAGCATAAGTACCAAGCATTATTCTACGCTTAACTTCCGGGCCAAAACCTTCTGCACGAGATTTTGTATATAATTCCATAAGATTTTGAGCATCAGGGTGTCTGTAACCGTATCTTACACCATCAAATCTTGCTAAGTTTGATGAGCATTCGGCAGTTGCCAAAATATAATAAATTCCGATTGAATATTTTAATTTTTTCAATGAAATTTCAACAATTTCACAACCCAATTTTTTATAAGTTTCAATCGCATTTTGGAGAGCTTTTTGAACTTCAGGTTCTAAACCTTCTTCCATAAGTTCTTTAATAACCCCAACCTTTTTACCTTTTACATCATCATTAAGATTTTGTGCATAATGTTCAACAGGCAAGTTTAACGAAGTTGAATCGTTAGGATCATATCCTGAAATAACTTCAAGTAAATTTGCGGCATCTTCAACAGTTCTTGCAAAAGGACCTATTTGATCTAAAGATGATGCAAACGCAATCAAGCCATAACGAGAAACTCTGCCGTATGTAGGTTTCATACCAACAATACCGCAAAAACTTGCAGGTAAACGAATAGATCCGCCTGTATCTGAGCCTAATGCTAATGTCGCTTCACAAGATGCAACACTTGCTGCTGATCCGCCTGATGAACCTCCGGGAACTTTATTTAAATTCCAAGGGTTATGAACTTTATTAAATGCAGAGTTTTCATTTGATGAACCCATTGCAAATTCATCTAAGTTTGCTTTACCAACAATCGGAACTAAGTTCCCAAGTAATTTTTCGGTAACAGTTGCATTATAAGGTGATACAAAATTTTCCAATATTTTACTTGATGCAGTTGTTTTTGAACCAATCAAATTCATATTGTCTTTTAATGCCAAAGGAATACCCGCTAATAATGGTAATTCTTCTCCTTTTGCAATTTTTTCATCAACTTTTTTTGCTGTTTCTATTGCTATTTCTTTAGTTAAAGAATTAAATGCGCCAAGTTTATCTTCTAATGAATTTATTCTTTCAAACGCAGCATTTGTTAATTCAACTGCTGAAATTTCTTTGTTCTTTAAAGCTCTGCTTTGTTCTGAGGCAGATTTTTTTAATAGCTCGTTCATAATTTCTCCTTAAAAGCTAATTCTCATAAAAATTTTATGACAAACATAAGCTTCAATCAAGAGAACAAGTTAAAAAAAGTTACTTTCCGATTGATCTGGCAATTTTTGAATGAATAACATTTGCTTGGCTAAGGTAAGAGGTTAATTTTTCGTAATTTTGAACTTTCTCACCGTAAGGAACATTCATTGCAATAAGTTCATCAACACTTTTGCTTATTTCTGATAATTGTTCTAACGAATCAGATAACGTTACAACTGAATTTATTTTTTTTGAAATTCTGGCTAAAATTTGTCTGGAAATAAATTCCTGAATTCTATAAATAAACGGCATTTTTTGCTTAAAAGTCTGATGATTAAATTTTTTATTCTCACCAAGCACCCGTCCGCCATATACTTGTTGTTTTCTTAGAGTATCCAATTCCTGTAAAATTCTTTGACGTTTAGCCTTTAATCCTAAAGCCTCATTTTGAGTACCATAATTATCCGCAACTTTTATACGAGAATCCAAATCTTGAATAATAGCTTCCTTCTCTTTAATTCTATACTCAATACTTAATTCTTCGCCATCTTGTTCTTCAAAATTGGCTTTATTTAAAATTGCAGAATCATACCCGTTTAAACGTTTTACAGGATTTGTTACATTTTGAGACGGCTGAGATTTGACTTCCGGCGAATTTAAATTTGCACTAAAAGGATTTACAGCAGTGAATTTGTAATCTCTGCTAAAAATATTTCCTTCAATTTTTCTATTTCCGCCATTATCCATATACCCATTTTAAAACATAAAAAAAATTTTTTTTACCATTAAAAGGAGGATTAATTATGAAATTGTATATACTTTTTTGTAATAAAGCAGAGTTCCCCATATAGTTAAAGCAATATTTGGAAGCCAAGCCGCCCAGAATGGTGCAAGAGAACCGGTTTCACCAAAGGAAATTGACAATGCTCTCACAACGTAATATGCAAAAATAATTAAAATACTAAATAAAAACCCTCTGTTATATCTGACTCTTGGCGGGGTTATCGCTAACGGAACTCCAAGCAGAACAAATACTATTGTCGTTATAGGCAGTGCAATTTTATCAAACAGTTCTATAGTATACCAGCGTTTATCTTCTGTAGATATTTTAGAATTTTTTAGGAATTTCAAAAGTTTGGTAAAATTCATCTCACGGGCAAGGTTACTATTCATTTCTTTTGATAAATCTAATCCGAATTTCACAGTTGAAGTATCAAATAATGTTGTATTTAAAACCTGGCCTTGATTTCCGATTGTATAAGCAACAGCTTTTTCAAATTCCCAACCTTTTGGAGAAGTTTTACCTTCACGAGCCTGCAAAACTTGTATGGTACCATCTTTTGAATTATCTAAAACGGTTACATTATAAAGAGTTTTATTTTTACAGTATCCGACATAGAATAGGCGTTTCAAAACTCCACCATCACCCAGTTCTTTAAATACAAAGTTTTCCTTACCTTCAGGAATATTTTTCTGTCCTAATGCCCATAATGCCAAATCTTTTGCCTGTCTTGTCATTACAGGAACAACACTTTCATTAATTACAAAACTTGAAATTGCCATTACAATCGCAAAAATAAAAATTGGTTTTGCAATTCTGTTCAAACCAATACCACATGCTCTCATAACTGTAATTTCAGATGATAAACTTAATTTGTTAAGAGTCATAACTGTTGAGAGCAAAACTCCCATTGGTATTGTCATTACAATTACAGAAGGTAAATTTAGTAAAATTATAATAAAAGCTACTTTAAACGGAATTCCGTATTGTGAAATTTGTTTTATCAAAGTAATAAAAGTATCAGATGCAAAAATAATAGTTGTAAAAACAAATACTCCCATTATAAATATTTCAATAACCTGTTTTAAAATATACTTATCTAAAATTTTAGTATTGTTATATTTATCTTTTGCATATTCCGCAATATTCATAATTCAATTTTAATCTAAAAAAAATATTTAATCAAAAAATAATTATCGATATTTAATTTGATTCTTTTAAAATAAGAATTGTTTGTTCAATTTCTGTTTTTAAATAATCAAGCTGCTCTGCAATATTATTAGGGTTATAAATATATCCCGAACTTCCGTATGCCAAGTATGGATTATATTTTTCTGCTTCACTGCGTAAAAGAGCAATAGAGCGTGCATGCATACTTAATTCCATCAATCGTTTATATGAAACAAATTGACTTTCAGGTTTATTTAAATATTTATCTCTAAGATAATCTACATTTTTATTAAAATAATAAACTTTAGCATTAAAAACTTGAACATTACCTTTATTATCTATAAGATCATAAATATTTTCCAAAAGAGGAATCATTTCATTTATATCATTAACATATTGAGAAGTTTTATCAGGTTTTAGAATAATATTAACAAAAGCAGGATTATCTCTTGGAACAGGTTTTAATTCACTTTCGGAATTAAAATTTTTAGAAGGTTTAATTTCCGGTACAGTTTTTTGAGGTTCTTTTGCTTCATACCCTCTTGTCAAATTTGGCAAAGTTCCGACATATCCTCGTCCCTCAAAGCTTTCCGGTTTAGTTTTAGGCAATACCGGCAACGCCTGTATGGATAAAAATACCGAAATAATTAAGATATAAAAAAGCTTACACCTGTTCATACCCTAATTATAATTATTATTCAAAAAAAATCATCATATATTTACTTTATTTATTATTTTGATTTGAACAAGGACAAGTCACAGGATTTCCAAAAGGGCGCATTTGAGGATTTGATTTGTAATAATTTTTCTGGTGTAAACTGTCTTTTCTTGCTTTTCTTTCTAATTTCTTAATCATTGCATATTTTGAACGCTGATCATGAGTTAAGCATTTTTTAAACTCTTTTGTTTCTTCTTTTTGAAGATTATTAATACCTTTTTGAATGCTTTTTACAATTTTCTTTTGGCATTCTATTTCGGATTTATCGGCATTTGATTTTTCTAACACTTTAATTTTAAAATTTTCTTTGTTTAATTGAGTTAATTTTTCTTCATAAGTTCGAGCATTTTTGGAAATAATGCCTTCATATATTTTTATTTGTTCGTCAGTTAAATTTAGAGCATTATAAATAGCAGCTCTCTCGTTTTGAATTTTATAAATCTCTAAAGAAGGACTATCCAATCCAAAACAACTTCCCATAAAAAACAATGACATTAATATTAATAATACAAATTTGAATTTCATCTCAAAACTCTCCTTTTTGTTCATTTTAACATAAAAATGCCCCGATAAAATCGAGGCATTTTACAATTATTTTAACAGAGTCAATTAAACTCTGCTAAGAGGCTTTGGGCCTGCATTAACTATTTCTGACGGCATATTCGGATATTTGCTTGAGAAGTTATCAGCAAACATTTGAGCCAATTTATTAGCATTTTCATCATATGCAGCTTTATCTGCCCACATACCGCGAGCATCAAGCATTTCATCAGGAACGTTAGGACAGCTTGTAGGATAATCAACGTTGAAAATTTCATGATGTTTAAATTCAATGTTATCGAAAGATCCGTTCAAAGCTGCTGTTACCATAGCTCTTGTATAAGATAATTTCATACGTTTAGCACCTGAAGAAGCAGATCCGCCTGCCCAACCTGTGTTAACCAAGTAAACTTTAGTTCCGTATTGATCTAATTTATCACCTAACATTTTTGCATAAACTGAAGCGTCCATTGGCATGAATGGTTCGCCGAATAATGTTGAGAATGTTGGAACAGGTTCGGTAATACCGCGTTCTGTACCTGCAAGTTTTGATGTGAAACCTGTTACAAAGTGATACATTGCAGCATTTTTATCCAATCTTGAAATTGGAGGTAATACACCAAATGCATCAGCTGTTAAGAAAATAACAACTTTCGGAATTCCGCCTTTAGAAGGAATTGCTGCATTATTAATATAATTAATCGGATAACCAACACGAGTATTTTCTGTCAAAGAACCGTCACAAAAATCAAATTCTCTTGTTTCCGGATCCATAATTACGTTTTCAACTAATGAACCGAATTTGATAGCGTTGAAGATATCAGGTTCATTTTCTTCAGATAGGTTAATACATTTAGCATAGCAGCCGCCTTCAAAATTGAATACACCATCAGGAGACCAACCATGTTCATCATCACCGATTAATTTTCTTGAAGGATCTGCTGACAATGTTGTTTTACCTGTTCCTGAAAGTCCAAAGAATACTGCTGTTTCTCCTGTTTCAGGACACATATTTGCTGAACAGTGCATAGGTAATACATTTTTCTTAGTCATTACATAATTCATTGTAGCAAATACTGATTTTTTGATTTCTCCTGCATAACGAGAACCGCAAATAATGATTTCGTGTGCTTCATAGTCAATTGCGATACAAGCTTCTGAGTTTACGCCATCAACTTCAGGATCACATTTGAAGCCCGGAGCACAAAGAATTGTGTAATCTGCTTCGCCGTATGATGCTAATTCTTCTGCAGTAGGTCTGATTAGCAATTGGTGAATAAACATATTTTGGCTTGCTAATTCATTAATAACTCTGAATTTTTGTTGGTAAGTTTTGTCGGCACCTGCAAAACCATCAAAAATAAATACTTCTCTGTTTTGTAAGTATGCAGCAATTTTACCTTTAATAGAATTAAATTTTTCTCTGGAAATTGGGCGGTTTACTTTACCCCAAGCAATATCGTTGTGAATAGTTTCTGTATCAACGATAAATTTGTCTTTAGGAGAACGACCTGTGTATTTTCCTGTAGTAACAACCAAAGCACCTGTGTTACTAAGTGTACCTTCTCCACGACGTAATGCAGCTTCTGTCAATTGAGCAGGTGTCAAATTGCGATAAACTGCTTTTGGTTCAAAAATACCAAATTTTTCAATACCATAAGTTTCCATTTAAACTTCCTCCTTTGAAGTAAGTGTTTGTATACGCATTAATTGTATTACAAACACTTTAAAATTGCAAGGTTATTGATATAATATTTTTATTAATACTAGCCCTCATATTATGTTTTATGTTAATATGTAGTTAAAGTTTAAACAGGGAGAAATTATTTTTATGGAAAGTATGAATAAATTTAAGGTTTTGACAATCATTGTAATTTGTATGTTTTTGTTTGTTGTTGCAGCAATTTACAGTAATACGAAAGATGCAACTCAAGGCAAAATGAAAAATAAGGAAAAAATTGCAAAAGAACAATTAAAAGATGATCTCAAAACCCAAGTTCAAAATGGGGCTGAAAATTCTGCAAATATTACAGATTTGAGAAATCAATTAAACATGCTAAATCAAAGAATTGATGATTTAAGTACACAAGTGAATAATTCAGGCTCACAAAGCTTAAATTGCAGAATATACGGAAGCTTGACAGGCGGCGGCATTGAGCAATTATCTCCTGAAGCTGCAATACAAGAAGCAAGAGTAAATAATAACGAAATAATTATTGCTTGTTCACTATAGTTTGAATTTTTAACTAAAAAATTAACCTTGACATATGGTTATGTCTTGCTTATATTGGAAATACGGAAAATGGCGACATGGCCAAGTGGTAAGGCAGAAGCCTGCAAAGCTTTTATCCCCCAGTTCGAATCTGGGTGTCGCCTTTTTAAAGTAAAGACTTTTTTCATATAATTCTCCGATTTTTTTAATTAAAAATCGGTTTTTTTTATTAATTAAATTAAATACACCAATCCTCTATTAAAAGGCTTTGTTAACTTTATATTACTAAGTTTTTACCCTCTCCCGTCGGTGTAAACCTTGCAAGCTCATTAACACCGGACTCCCTCTCCCAATGGGAGAGGGTAGGGGTGAGGGGGCAATCAATCTTTGTTAATAACCCTCTATTCAACAAGGGCTTTAACAATTTTATATGTATCTTGGACTTTTTCCGGATTGTTGTTTAGCATATTGGTAATTTCTGCCATTAAATCGACTCTATCCTGATGCTGATCAAATTTAAAAACTTCAATAAATGAAACCCCTAAAACATTAATAATTTTTTCAAGATTTTGAAAAGAAGGATAATTTCTACCATTTTCAATATTACAAATAGAAGTTGGTTCAAGCTGAACCATTTCGGCAAGTTGTTCCTGTTTTAACCCTTTACGCTGACGAAGTTCTTTTATTCTCCTACCTAATAATATTCTGTTATCCATAATTGTTTCCTTAAAATTACTAATTAAATATTAAAAAGAAATTTTACAAAATAAATAAAGATATACTGCATTTAAATTAATAAATGCAGTTGAATTTTGATTTAATATAGTTTATACTTTAATTAATTAAAAAAATACAGTTAAATTTAAAGTAAAGGAGTTTAAAATGAAAAACATGAAATTACATTCAGGATTTACTCTCGCCGAGGTCCTAATTACAATCGGCGTAATTGGCGTAGTCGCAGCAATGACAATACCGAGTCTTATGCAAGGAATCGGAGAACGAAGCAATTCCGAAAAAGAAGCTAATACTGCTCAAAAGATTACAAGGTCAATGGATTTGATGAGAGCAGACGGAAAATTAGAAAGAACTTACGAATCAACAGATGCTTTCGTTGATGAATTAGCTAAGTATTTAAAA
>JAFUSQ010000037.1 GCA_017467605.1 bacterium
GCAAACTGCAACGAAGTTGCAATTGCGAAACTTTTCGAGCGTGGAGCAAATCCAAGACAGTGAGTGCGCGGCAATCCAGAAAAATTCGTACAGAAACAACTGGATTGCTTCGTCGGACTTACGTCCTCCTCGCAATGACAGGGGGATTAATCAACGTAAAGAACTTATTCACTTAATCACTTATTCACCTATTCACTTCAATAATATTCGTAACGGTCAATTTACCACTTACGATTCACAATTCACGCATCGCCCCCCTTCCGCAGGGCGAGGGGGAAAGAAGGTTGCGTTTACTCTCGCAGAAGTCCTAATTACAATTGGTATAATCGGTGTCGTAAGTGCCATAACAATACCAAATTTGATGCATAAATATTATGAAAAACAGACTGTTGCAAAATTAAAAGAAACCTATTCTATAATGTCACAGGCTGTAAGACTGGCCGAACAAGAGTATGGAGAAGTTCCAAGCTGGGGATTAAAATTGGATAAAAGTTCTGATGATGCCAAAATTCTGGGAGAAAAATTAAAACCGTTTTTAAAAATCGCAGACGATTGCGGAATAGATGACTATAATTTTAGATGTGCTCAAAATGTTCAATATAAATTATTAAGTGAATATAACACTTATAATTATGCATCTAATAAAGTTTACTATAAATTGTCCTTATTAAATGGGGTTTCCATTTTTATGTGTACAAAAGAACCTGGTGATACAAGAGATTTTTCTGTACTGATTGATACAAACGGTAAGAATCTTCCAAATACGTGGGGAAAAGATTTATTTCAATTTTTGTATGATGCCGATTCCGGTTTAAAACCGTCTGGTGCACCAAATACAGATAGACCGTATACAACTTATTGTACAGGTAAAAATTCAACGGGTTACGGTTGTGCATATTATGTTTTACAGAATGAAAATATGGATTATTTGAAAAAATAGTTTTTAATTTTCATATTAACTTGTTAACCGGTTTTCTTTATTTCAATTATGTGCTAATATCTTATTGTAATACTTTTTAAGGGGGCACATAATAATATGAAAAAATTACATATAATATCTTTAGCAATATTTACGGTATTAGGATTTAGTGCAATTGCAGGACAGTCAGTTTATTCTCAAACACCTGTTAAAACT
Source organism: bacterium (assembly GCA_017467605.1). Lineage (GTDB taxonomy): Bacteria > Cyanobacteriota > Vampirovibrionia > Gastranaerophilales > Gastranaerophilaceae > Zag111. The sequence continues at coordinate 1,136 of JAFUSQ010000037.1, forward strand.
GCCGTTGTCTCAGCTCCTTCTGCTCCGCAAATCCAATATATGAATGTCAATGCATTGGAACTTGTATCGAATCCTTATAAATACTTAAACAGAAATGTTAGAATTAAAGGAAAGTTTGATAAGTTTTCTACATTGGGTTTAGACTATCCGGCAGCAATGAGATCTCACGAAAAATACATTTCATTTATGATTCAAAGACCGGATATTACTAATCATAATATTCCGTTGTCTGAATTAAAGATTTTCTTAAAAAAAGAAGTAGCAGAGAAAAATATTGACCTTAATGCAGGTGATGAAATTGAATTTACGGGAAAAGTTTTCTCAACTGCATTGGGAGACCCTTGGGTTGATGTAGATAATTTTAAAGTTGTTAATAAAGTACAAAAAGACGACAAAAAGAATTAAAATACAGAAATTAGCACACAAAGGTATGAATTAAGATTATGGCAAACAATAATGATAAATTTTTAACTATACACGGTCACTTTTACCAACCACCAAGAGAAAATCCATGGTTGGAGGCGATTGAGTTACAAGATAGTGCACTTCCGTTTCATGATTGGAACGAAAGGATTTGCAAGGAGTGTTATAACCCGAATTCTGTTTCTCGTATTGTTGATAACAGAAACAGAATTCTTGATATCGTAAATAATTACGAATATATGAGTTTCAATTTTGGTCCGACACTTCTATCTTGGCTTGAAGAATTTGCACCTTTAACATATGAACGTATTATAAAAGCTGATATTGAAAGTTTGTCTAAATTTGACGGACATGGAAATGCACTGGCACAGGTTTACAATCATATAATAATGCCTTTAGCAAATTACCATGATAAAGAAACCCAAATAAAATGGGGTATTCGTGATTTTGAATATCGTTTCGGAAGAAAGCCTGAAGGTATGTGGCTTGCAGAAACTGCGGTTGATGATGAAACCCTAAAAGTTTTGGTTGATAACGGCATTAAATTTACTGTTTTATCACCTTATCAGGCTTTAAAGGTTAAAAAATCATCAGAGAGAGAATGGCAGGACGTTAGCTGGGGAAATATTGACCCCGCCCGTTCATACAAATATACAATAAAATCCGATCCTGAAAAATCAATTGATTTGTTCTTCTATGATGGTGCAATTTCTCGTTCTGTTGCCTTTGATGAACTTTTAACAGACGGCAATAAATTTATTAGAAGATTAAAAGAAGGGGTTTCTGAATCAAGAAATTATCCGCAATTGATAAATATCGCAACTGATGGTGAAAGTTACGGACATCATACTAAATTTGGCGATATGGCTTTATCTTATGTTTTAAAAATTAAAGCAGAAGATGAAGGGTTCAAACTTACCAATTACGGCCAATATTTAGATAAATTCAGAAGTGATTATGAAGTTGACATTAAACAGGCATCTTCTTGGAGTTGTTTCCACGGTGTCGGAAGATGGAAAGAGGATTGCGGCTGCTCAACAGGCGGACACCCCGGTTGGAATCAAAAATGGCGTAAACCTTTGCGTGAAGCCCTTGATTTTCTTAGGGATAAATTTGCAGAGATTTTTGAAAATGAAGGTAAAAAATATTTCAAAAATGATGTATGGGAAACCCGTAATAGTTATATTGATGTAATTTTAGACAGAAGTTATTCAAAAATTAAAGCTTTTCAAAAAGAATATTTTAATTCTGAATTAACAGAAGAAGAAAAAGTTCGAGCTATGGAGCTTTTAGAAATACAACGTCAAGCTTTATTGATGTACACAAGCTGCGGTTGGTTTTTCTCTGAAATTTCAGGAATTGAAACCGTACAAATTATGAAATATGCAGCAAGAGCTCTACAATTAGCTTCAAATTTCACAAAAGAAAATTATGAAGAAAAATTCTTAGAAATTTTATCAGAAGCCAAGAGTAATATTCAAGAATTTGGCACCGGCCGAGATATTTATGAACGTTTTGTAAAACCTTCCGTTGTAACTCAAAAACAAATTGCTTGTTTGTGGGCAATTTCATCTATTTACCAAGATTTTGAAGATGAAGAAGATGTCTATTGTTACAATGTTAAACGTAATGATTACAAACGAGTACAGAAAGGCAACGCTCATTTTGTAACCGGGAATATTGAAGTAAGATCTAAAGTTACACTGCAAAAGGTTAATCTGGTATTTGCTTTGATGCAGTATGCCGGTGGAGATTTTCATTGTGCTATAAAAGAATTTTCAAATGCAGAAGAATATCAGGAATTGAAAACTAATTTGATAAAAACTTTTATGCTTTCTCCAATGACAGAAATAATTAGAGCCTTAGATGAAAAATTCGGCAGAGAATACTTTACTCTGAAAGATATATTTATTGAAGAAAGAAAGAAAATCTTACAAATTCTATTAAAAGATAAATTGGAAAAATTTGCTGATACATACAAAGAAATGTATGAACAAGGTAAAGGTTCAATTTATCATATGCAGAATTTAGGACTGGAAATTCCTAACGAATTTAAAATTTCAGCAGGATACGCACTTTCAAGACGTTATAATGATTTATTAATACATTCTGACGGATTTGTAGAAGAAAATGTAATCCAAAAAATTGCAGATATAAATCTTGAAGCTAAAAAAATCAATATACAAATTGATAAAACACCTTCAAGTAAAATTTTCTCAAAACGTATAATTACAAATTTGAACAGGTTAACAAAAAGTTTTGAAATTCAGCAGGCAGATGCTATTGTTGAATTGTTTGATATAATCGCAAAACTTGATTTGCAGCTTGATATTTCGGAAGCGCAAAATATTTACTACAACAAAATTTACCATAGAATAGGTGATATTATAGAAAACAATCAAAATTCACCTAAAGAAAAAGATATTAAATTTATAAATATGCTTCTTGATGTTGGACGTCATTTGAATATCAATGTGGAATTTTATAAAGTTAAACTCGACCAACTTTGCATTCCTCGTTAATAAAACTTTACAAAATACGCAAATTATTTATTCCTAAACACTTTAATATAATAGGTAGAATTTAGGGGTAAATGCGTATTATGCAAGTTTCAGGACAAAATGTTCAACCAAAAACAAGTCCTCAAGTACAACAACCTGTTGTATCACAGTGTTATTGCACAAATCCACAACAGCCTGTACAAACACAAACTCCGCAAACAGTAACGACATATCCTGCCGGATACATGCCGGTTCAAAACACTGTTTATCCGCAATATCAGCCAACACAAATTCAACCTCAAACAGTACAAGTTCCACCCTCAACATCGGGAGTTAATATACAAATATTTAATCCGTCAGTAGGCACTCCGGGCGGAGCTCCGACTTATAATGTAAATGCACCATGTTATCCTTCAGGTTATTATACAAGCAGTGTCGGACCTGACGGAAAACTTTATCCCAATACATCTGGCGGGCAGCAAGGAAATAACACCAATAACGGCTCAATTGACGGTAATGTTAACACAGGCACTAATAACGGTACAATAGGCAACGGTAATAACAGTAACAATACAAATATTACAAACAGTACAGTAAATACTGAAACAACAGACAATAAAAAGAAAACAGAAAAACGTAAAATTATTCAATTAACAGATGATTACATAAGAAATCTTGAAAATTACCTTAACAGTCAAGATAAATCTGTCAGGTTGAATGCAGCAAAAGAAGTTTATGCAAGACTTCAGGAAGATGATTCCAGAGCCGATGATAAAGCTTTAACCGCTTTGATAAACAAAATGCTTCAAGATCCTTCAATTGATGTCAGATTTTTAGCACTATCGGCTTTAGATGGTAGAATATGTAAAGGTGATGATTATACCGCAGGAGTCCTTCAACGTATTCAATCAAATTCAAACGATCCGCTAAATCAGGAAGCTGTTGATGCAAGCAATATATTATTAAAAATGTCAGGCAAACAAGTTGAAAAGGAATTTGAAGTAAAAGAAACTCCTAAAAAGAAAACAACAGAAACGAAAACCGTAACCCAAGAAAGTAAGGCTTAGTTATGAAAATATTAGGAAACATAGTTAATACTCTTAAAAACAATAGCGGCAGAATAATTACAGGTGCAGCAGGTCTTGCCGGCTTAGGTTACGTTGGATATGATGCACACTATATAGGCAAACTTCAATCAGATTTGTATGCAAGCGAACATGATGCAAATTCAACTGCATATTATTTGAACAACGATATGTATTCAACTAATATGAGTAAAATTCAGGAAAAAATAAAAGATAAATCCTATGAAATGGAATTGGATCAAGGTTGGAAACGTTTCTTTAATACAGGAATAGGATATATTAAAGGTTTCACTTCAATGCTTGTAGCTCATGTTGTACCACTTGGATTATCACTGGGAGCACTATTTGCACCGGGGAAAGCATCAAAAATTTGTGCCGGCGGTTTGGGAGTCTACGCAATTTATGAATTTTTCAAAAATTTCTTTGGCTTTGGTACACCGGGCGGACTTTTGAAATAAGAATTTACCAAGGATAATCTTTTGGAATTTTCCAATTATTTTTCTGAATAACACGCCCGCAGTAATAATTGCGATAAATACCTGTATTATTCTTATTGCAACTGTAATCTGAGCCATCAATTAAGTTTCTATCTTGATAATTAAAAAATATTATTTTACTTCCACCATAATCTTTTGAAGGCGAAGCTTCCAAAACAAAAATATCACGTCCAACTTTGTTTGGCCTTTGTGCCCCGTTTAAGTCTACAAATAACCATATATAACCCCCATTTGAAGATTGTACATAATTAAAGAAGAAAGATAGCATAGTTCCATCAGCCAAAACCAATGCATTACTAACTCCCGGCATATTTTTTAACCTATTCCAATCCTCCCCGTATGATGCTTGCAAATCACTAAATTTGTATAAAGTTGAACCTTTCAAATACGGTTGATAATATTGTTTTATAAATTTTGCAGCAATTTCCCAATCTCGATTTGCACTCAACCCTTCAGGATAATTCCAACCGGACATATCATCATTATCGATTTCAGAAAGTTTAACGGCATTAACAATAGTTGCATATACTTTCTTTAATTGTTCCGCAGTCTGCCTTTTTTGATAATTAGTAATTAAATTCGGGATTGTCAATGCGCTTACAACCCCTATTATGCCAATTGTTATCAAGATTTCTGCAAGGGTGAATGCATAGCGACCCCTCTCCATAAGCATCTTCCTAGGAGAGGGAATATTTTTACCCCTGTCACCCTGAACTTGATTCAGGGTCTGTTTTGAAATAGATTCTGAACCAAGTTCAGAATGACATAATGTAGGTTGGACGTTCCTGACTAATAAATTAAAAATATTGCCTCTTTTTACCATGTCAATCTCCTTGTAATTCTTTAGTGTAATTTTTGTACATGCTAACATCTGGAATGTATATTGTCAACATAATATTATACAGTAATGAATATAGATTTAGTCGAATTGGGGAAAAATATAAAAGCTGAACGCAACAGACAGTTTTTATCTCAAGAAAAACTTGCAGAATTAATTGGTATTCAAACACATCATATCAGTAAAATTGAGCGTGGACTTGTTGATATAAAATTCACAACTCTCATTGCTATTTTAAAAGCTTTAAATTTAAAGTTTGAAAAATTATACGAAATTTAGTGATTATTTTTCCACTTTTTATATAAGTCCGGACGTCTTATCTTTGTACGTTCGATTTGCTGACTTAGCCTAAATTCATTTATATCCTTATGATTTCCGTTTAGCAAAACTTCCGGTACTTTATACCCGCGAAAATCTCTTGGCCTTGTATAATGCGGATATTCCAAAAGTCCGTTCGAAAAGCTATCTTCTTCTGCCGATTCTATTTTCCCCAGAGTACCTTCCAGTTTACGACTAACAGCATCAATAAGGCATAGTGAAGGTAATTCACCTCCTGTTAATACGAAATCACCAATAGAAATTTCTTTGGGTCTAATTATATCCCTAATTCTTTCGTCAAAACCTTCATAATGACCGCAAAGCATTATTATCTGGTTATATTTTGTCAAATTCAGCACCATATTTTCACTTAATTGCTCTCCTTGAGGAGTGAGCATAACAGTTATAGAATTTTCAAGTTTTTCTACATCATCATAAGCATCAACATATGGTTGAGGCATTAAAACCATACCGGCGCCACCGCCATAAGGGGTATCATCAACTTTTTTATGTTTATCAAGAGTATAATCTCTCGGATTTATAGTATTAAGTTCAAAAACATTGCCCTCTTTAGCACGTTTCATAATACTTACATTACAGTACGAGTCTATAATTTCGGGAAATAATGTTAATACATCAAACCTCATTCCAATAATCCCTCAAGATTGTTTATACAAAGTTTTTTATTCTTAATATCCACAACAGGAACAATTGCCTTAACAAACGGAATAAGACAAACTTTCTTTGAAACTGTTTTTATTGAAATTAAATCACTTGCTCCATTATTTGAAACTCCAATAACAAAACCAAGCTTTTTCCCTGATTCATTATCAAACACGTTAAGTCCGACAAGTTCATCAATAAGAAACTCGTCTTCATCTAATGTTTCTCTTATAAATTCTTCATCAACAAAAAGCAAATTACCTTTTAGAGGCAGCAATTCGTTAATACTATCAATACCCTCAAATTTAACTATCATAAGATTTTTATGCGGTTTTGCATAAACAATGTTTAACTTTGTATAGGTATCATTTTCTTTAATATACACCGTATCCAAAGACAGAAAAAAATCCTGCTGTCCTTTTGAACAACCAACCTTTGCTTCACCTTTAATTCCATGAAAATTTACAATTTTACCGACAGAAACGAACTTAACCATAACTATTCTTCCGCGGTTGTATCCTCAGACTTAGGCTTTCTTCCTCTTTTTTTCTTCGGAGTTTCTTCTGTTGAAGCTTCAGTATCAGCTTTTTGTTTTTTAAACTCTTCAGGAGCGTCTTCTCTTTCCTGATTCCAACGTTCTAAACCCATTTGAGCTCTAACAAGCCCAATACCAACGTGAACTCTCCATTCGTCCATCTTTAATTGAGCTGCAATAATTTTATGGCAGCCTATTGGAGGTAAAGGCAATAACGGTTCATAGAGCATTTTTATTGCATTTAATTGATCCGGAGTAATCGCCAATTTTCTTTTCGGGAACGGCAATTTCGGAAGCATCATCTTTTGCCTTACCAAATTTATACCGAAAAATACTTTTCTTGGTTCCAAACCAATTTTTTCACCAATAACTTCATGTGCATCAGGATTTGGAAGCGGTAACATCAACTTGTAAAGCAATTCAATTTGTTCAAGTTGTTCTCTGCTGACCAGTAATTGTTTAGGAGCACTATTTCTGTTATTAGGTCTCCTGTTATTGTTAAATCTGTTATTTTGCGGACGTCTTTGACCGTAACCGCCTTGACGATTATTGTTATTATATCGATTATTGTTATAACCGCCGCGGTTATTATTGTAGTTATTTCTGTTATTGTTGTAACCGCCTTGATTATTATAACGGTTATTATTATAATTCCCGCGATTGTTATTATAACCGCCTTGTCGATTATTGTAATTATTGTTATTATTATATTGTCTTTGAGGTCTGTTATAAGGTCTTGGATTATCTTCCCCGCCGCTTGAATAACTGCTGTAGAATTGTTGTTTATTTTCTTCTGGCTGCTCTGCATTTTGAGTATAATTTGCAGAAGGCTGAACCGTCTGCGATTCTCCGGAATTAACCATCATTTTCTTATCAGGATACAAACAATCAGGGCAAATAACTCTTTTAGGGTTTTTTGTTTCAAACTCACGACCGCACTTAATGCACTTGTTTACATACATAATAAAAGCCTCTTAATTAGTAAAAAATAATACCGGTAAATAAATTAAATGTTTATCCTCACAAATATAAATCGATTTCAAATAAAAAATATAATTTACATATATATTATAGCATGCTTTAAATTTTTTTGCAATAGTGCAAAATTTTCGACTGCATAATTTAGAAGGTTTTATATTCTTGGTTTACAAAGAAACTATTTTTTGTTAAAATTTTTGCATAGGGATATACAGATTATTATGAGGTAAATATGTCAGGACATTCAAAGTGGGCAAATATTAAAAATAAAAAAGCTAAAACAGATTCACAAAAAGCAGTAGTTTTTCAAAAATATTCAAGAGAACTAATTGTTGCAGCAAGACTTGGCGGTCCGGATCCAGCCGGTAATTTCCGTTTAAGAACAGCTATTGAAAAAGCAAAGTCTGCAGGTTTGCCTAATGACAATATAAAAAGAGCAATTGATAAAGGTGCAGGAGCAGGTGCATCTGACAATTACGAAGAATTAACTTATGAAGGTTATGCTGCAGGCGGAGTTGCGGTAGTGTTGGAAGCTATGACCGATAATCGCAACAGAACAGCAGGTGATGTCAGAAGTATTTTTACTAAATTTAACGGGAATTTAGGTGAAACTAATTGCGTAAGTTATATGTTTGACAGAAAAGGTATCATTGAATTTAATGCTGATGAAGTTGATTTTGATAAGCTTTTTGAAGCTTCAATTAATTTAGATGCCGAAGATGTAACAGAAGAAGACGATATTTATAAAGTTGTTACATCTGTTGAAAATTTCCAAACAGTTGTAGAAGGACTTGAAGCAGAAGGGTTTAAAAGCTCAAATGCTGAATTAACAAGAATTCCGCAAAATAATATTGAAATTACAGATTTAAAGATTGCAACATCAGTTATGAGACTAATTGACAGACTTGAAGAACTTGATGATGTACAAAATGTATATGCCAATTGCGAAATTCCTGATGAAATTGCAGAACAAGTTGAGGTTTAAGATAATTTGTTGGAAAATTTTGAAAAACTTTCAATAATTCTTAATGAGAGTTATAACGAGAAATCGCTAAACAGCTCATTAGGGGAGTTTTTTCTCCAAAATTTCGGTATTGACAAGTTTTCTCTTGAAATAAATAAGAAACAAAATAATGAATTTACAAATTTTGAGGATAGCTTAAAATACCCTATTTTTAAACATAAAAAAAGTATCGGCTCCTTATGTTTTTCCTCCATAACACCGGAACTTAGTGATTTTCTAAAAATTGCATCATCTTTTATCTCTCTCAAAGTTCAAAATGTGATTTTGAATGATAAAATGCAAAAAAATATAAATTTTCATGAAACAATGAAAAACATTGCCAAAATAATAGAAACACAATACGAACTTAAATATGTAATTCCAATTATTGGTGAAATGATAGACAAATTTTTTGAAAACTATCTTTTATACATATATTTACTTAATGAAAATACTTCCGAATTTTATCTTGCTTGGCCGATAGCATGCAAAGACCCGAAAATTATTGATATCATAGGAAATTTTAAAGATAAAATTTTCACCGATAACAGAAAAACTCTGGCTTTACCTCTAAAAAGTGAAGGAAAAGAAGTCGGTATACTTGTTGCAAAAAGTACTGATGATAAAATCACTGAAAAAGATGAAGATTATTTGGAACAATTAGCTTCTCAAATTGCAACAACAATTAACAGGGCAAATGTCTATGCGGAAATTTTGAAACACGCTACACTTGATGCTTTGACCGGATTTTATAATCGCAGACAATTAGAAGAACGTATAAAACAGGAAGTTGCTAATGCAAAACGTCAGAATGCACCGCTATGCGGGATTATGACAGATATTGATTTTTTCAAACGTGTTAATGATACATATGGACATGCCGTAGGAGATTTGGTTCTAAAAACAATAGCCAAAATTATAAGAGGTCAGCTTCGTGAATATGATATTGCAGGACGTTACGGCGGAGAAGAATTTTCAATTCTGCTTCCTTTTACCAAAATGTCAGAAGCTCAAATGGTTGCAGAACGTTTAAGAAAAACTATAGAATCTAAAGTAATTGATATTTCAAAAGTTAATCCGGAAAGTGAAACTAAAGAGATTTCAGTAACTCTTAGTCTTGGTATTTATGAAATGAAACCAGATGATAATGATGAAGATTTACTTAAAAAAGCAGACAAAGCTTTGTACGAAGCAAAAAATACCGGACGGAATAAGGTTGTGATACAAAATGACTAAATATGAAAAAATTTGTAAAAATCTTGAAGAAACCAAAAATCTAGCATATAAATTTGCAAAATTAATCGAAAATGACGGTTGTTTTATAAATTTATACGGTGAAATCGGTGCCGGTAAAACAGCTTTTGTAAAGCTTGTTGCTCAAGCTCTCGGTGTAACGGAAAAAGTTACAAGTCCGAGTTTTGTCATTTTAAACGAATACCATAGTGCGAAAATTCCTGTTTATCATTTTGATTTATACAGACTTGAAAACGAAGGGGTTAAAACAATTACAGATGAACTTAGAGAATATTCTGAAGGCAGACAGATAACATTTGTTGAGTGGGCTGAATTTTCTCAAAATGAAATCCCGTTTAATCATATTAAAATTAACGTAACTTATGATGACAATGATTTTAGAAAATACTCTTTTACACCTGTCGGAGAGAATTGCACAAAAATTGTAGAGGAATTAAGATAATGAAAATATTGGTATTCGATACTTGTTTAAATAAAATGTATGTTACCTTGGCACAAGATAACAATATTTTAACTTCCAGAATTGTTACAAATAAAGACAACAAATATCATTCCGCATTTTTAATTTCAACTATAAAAGAGGTTTTGAAAGAAAATGGTATAACTCCAAAGGATCTTGATGCAATCGGCACAAACATCGGGCCGGGAAGCTTCACCGGAATTCGAGCTTGTACGACGGTTGCCAGAATGATGGCTCAGCAGCTTGATTTGCCTGCCGTTGGAATATCTTCACTTGAAATTCTATCTAAAATAAAATCTGACAATAATCCTGTAATGGTTGCGCTTGATGCAAGGAAAAACAGTGCATACCTATACTTAAACGAAGAAATTAAAGGGGCGGTACAACTTGATGAAATTAAAAATATACTAAAAGAAAAAGAATATTTTTTAATAACAGATGACAAACTCCAAAAAGAACTTGGCGGAATATCTTATCAGCAAAACGAATATCCGCTTGGTGAAATTCTTGCAAAATTGGCTTATGAAAAATTAAAATCTTGTGAATGCAAATGGCAGGAATTAAAACCTCTTTATATTCAACCGCCGCCAATGGGATAATTTATATTAAACACAAAATACTATTATAATTTTATTTTCCTTACCAATTCTTTAAAGTATCCTGGTTCATTTATAGCCCTTTCGGCACATGCCCAACCATACCATTGAGATTGGGTAACCGTATCAAAAGAACAATCTCCAACACCACTATAAGTATTAGCTATATATGGTATTAATGCGCCCTTCATTTCATCAATCCTAAACGCAAACATATCATATCCGAACCTATTTGGGGGATTATTATAACCATTTATATCA
>JAFUSQ010000038.1 GCA_017467605.1 bacterium
TTACCGGTGACAACGACTTCCGCGAGCGTTCCACCGTCAAGAGTGACATCATCATCTTTTTTCGGTGCTTTACCGGTGACAACGACTTCTGCGAGTGTACCGCCGTCAAGAGTGACATCATCATCTTTTTTCGGTGCTTTACCGGTGACAACGACTTCTGCAAGTGTACCGCCGTCAAGAGTGACATCATCATCTTTTTTCGGTGCTTTACCGGTGACAACGACTTCTGCGAGTGTACCACCATCAAGAGTGACTTCTTCATTTTGTGCAATTTCTTCACCGGTTGGGTTTTCAGGTTTTACAGTTACTTCTGCAAGTATATTATCAAATTTTTGTGTTGTTTTATTGCCTGAAGGGTCGGTTGTGGTCATACTTATCATATTACCGTTATTATCGTATTCATATTCCATTGTTGTTCTTAGGGCTTCGTTTTGCGGATCCTGTACTTCCATAGTTGGTCTGTCTTCTTTAAAACCGGTTTCACTTGTGTATGTTGCTTCTATTAAATGACCGCCGGAATTTCTTTGTGACGTGATAGATGCCAAATCTCCGTTTTCATACTGTCGTGTAACTGTTTGGTTCCCTTCTTGTCTAGTAGTTCTTACCAAATCACCTTCCGGAGTTCTTGTCTCTTTATAAGTCTTGTCTGCTGAAATTGTTGTGATGGTTCCGTCCTGATGGTAAACAAGAGTTGTACCGTCCGCCTGAACTTCCGGTTTTCTTGCCGTTATGGTAACTTCAGGCAAAGTCCCACCATTAATGGTGGGTTGTGGTTTTTTACCAAAAACCACAACCTCTTTCAAGGTTCCTCCATCATAAGTTTTTTCAGAATGTTTTGCTTGATTGTTTCCCGTTACTTGCGGGTGATAATTGCTTACGCCTTCAACCATGTTAAATACTCCATATTTTATGCTTATACCTTTTGGTTGTCGGCATTTATTTTGTGTAACTTTAATATTAATTGAATTTTATTAAGACATGTTACATAATTATTTCAGTACATATATTGAAAAATTTGAAAAATAGTTTATAATGTAAGAAAGGGCAGGCAAGTTGTGACCTTGCCTATAAAAGCCCCTATTTAGTTGTTTTGAGCACTATGATTATCAGTAAGATAAGCCATAGTGCTTTTTCAGTTATACTGAAATCCAACTATATCACCTCCCCTCATCAGCCTTTACGATTTACTGTCGTTCCGGAGGGAGGGGCGGTTTGTTTTAAGGACCTGCCCTCATATAATAATACCTAATCAGAAAATAAAAACATCATATATAAAGTGGAGTTATTTTTAATAATTTAATCAGGGATATATGTAAATAAATCACCCGGAGTACATTCAAGGGCAAAGCACAATTTGTTCATTGTCTCAAATTCTATACCTTTAGTCCTGTCGTAATATAAATTATAGACTGTATTATAATCAACACCTGCAATTCTCGCAGTTTCTGAAATGTTCGTTTTTCTTTTTCCTATGATTGTAGATACATTATTTGTTATCATAGTGTAATTGTAAAAAATTTTTTATTACATGTTGACATTTCTGAATTTATGCAGTAATATATGCGTATAAACAGTTAAATTTGAAACAAAAATTTATACTGTTCTACGCACAATGCGTTGTTGTGTAAAAAAGGGCTCGTTGGAGTTAGCAATCTGGAAGATGAAAAATGGGCGATTCAGATATTTCCGAATCGCCCATTATTTTATTTTTTTATGTTATACGGAAGCTAATTCTTTGTTTCTTTCAAGCTGCAATGTAACGGTTGTTATGTCACAAACAGAGCTTGGTCCAAAGTATTGAATAGCTCCAGGGAACAAGTATCTGTCATTCATTGCCCAGTCTTCTCTATTATCTTGTAATTGTTTAAATACAGGACCGTTGAGTTTGACTAAAGCTTTTTGAATAACAGGTTTCATTTCGCCATGGCGTTTTTCCATATTCATCATCATTGTAAGAGGGATACCGCCCGCAATCCATTTATCAGCAGGAGCGGTTAAGTTTCTGACAGATGATAAATACCCTGTTAAACCAAAATTAATCAATGCAAACGCATTGTAACCCAATGAGTAACAATAATCTGCATCAAAGTTAGATGGGAATGCACAACGTCCTTCATATCCGAAGAAGTGTGATTGTGCTGAAAATTTACCAATGTATTCGCCATTTGATTTAAGTTCACTTAATTTGCTTGAAATCATTTCAATTAACAATTTTTCTGTTTCAATTTTTGAAACTTGAACGTTGCCATGCGGGTCTCTGTCTGCCAACAATTGTTCTTTAATTATTGATGGAAGTGAGTTGTAAACTTTTGCATTTTCATCATCAAGTCTGTGTTCAACGATTGCAAATTTATCGCGAATTGTTGTTGCATTGATAAAGCTTGGGTCAGATTCAAGTTCAGCCATAATGTCATTAAGATTTGCAATCATTGATTTCATTTCAGGAATAAACTCAATTAAACCTTCCGGAATAACTGCAATACCGAAGTTTTTGCCGTTATTTGCACGTCTTACGATAATATCTGACATATAGTCAATAATTGATGATAATGACATTTTCTTAGCTTCAACTTCTTCTGAAATCAAAGTTATATTTGGTTGAGTTTGAAGGGCTGCTTCTAAAGCTACATGAGAAGCACTTCTTCCCATAATTTTTACAAAATGCCAATATTTTTTTGCAGAATTAGCGTCTCTTTGAATGTTTCCGATAAGTTCGGCATAAGTTTTTGTTGCGGTATCAAAACCAAATGAAATTTCAATCTGTTCATTTTTCAAATCCCCGTCAATTGTTTTAGGGCAGCCGATAACTTGAATGCCTGTTTTGTTTTTAACAAACCATTCAGCTAAAAGTGCGGCATTGGTATTGGAATCGTCTCCGCCGATAATTACTACTGCACTTATGCCAAGTTTTTGACAAACATTGTATGATTCTTGGAATTGATCTTCTGTTTCTAATTTTGTTCTGCCTGAACCGATAATATCAAATCCGCCGGTATTTCTGTATTCATTAATAAATTCATCGGTGAATTCTATGTATTTGCCATCAATAATACCTGACGGACCGCCTAAGAAACCATATAATTTGTTTTCCGGATTAGCAGATTTCAATGCGTCATACAAGCCTGCGATAACGTTGTGTCCGCCGGGAGCTTGTCCGCCTGATAAAATAACACCAACATTTTTAACTTCTGATTTTGAAGCTGATGAAGTTGATTTGAAAGTTACGGTTGGTTTTCCGTAAGTGTTAGCAAATAATGCTTTAATTTGTTCTTGGTCTCTTACTGATTGAGTCGCAGAGCCTTCAACCAATTCCAAAGAGTTTACACCGTTTTGTAAGCTTGAAGGAAGTTTTGGTTGATACTTTAATCTTTCAATTTGTAATGGTGAAAGTTTAGTCATTTAATTTGTTCCTTTCCTTTTGTAATAATATTCACATGCAACATACTACTACAAACAGGGTTTAATGCAATGAAAACTCTATTTGAATGGAAAAATAAAAACGGAAACCCCTCCAAAAAGGTTGTCGGAATGACGTAATTTCCTCGTGCTTTAAGAAGGGGCTCAAAGGGTAAATAATCAGCAGTTCAAGTTTTATCCGCCTGCCTGCTTTTTATATTCTTTTCCGCCAACAATGCGTAAGTGACGACTTTCGCCTTCGCCAACGGATTTACTTTCAAGATTATGTTGTTCAACAAGTTCGTGTTGAAGTTTGCGGATTTGAGTATTTTGCGGAGTCAATTCTATGTCTGATGCTCCTGCCAAAATCTTTTCTATTGCGGATTTTGCTTCATCTAAGGCTTTTTCCGTAACATCATAGAATGTTTGTTTTTCATTGACTTCTGCAATATCCAAAGCATTTTTTATAACTTTTTGGATTTGTGCCATAGAATTTGTTTTCACATAGAATATTTGCAGTCTGTTTTCTTCTGCGGTGCTCAAAACTTTTGCTCCGCCTTTGATGAAATTTTTGTGCGCAATTACAATATCAGCATCATCAATATTACGTGTGATTTCTGCGTTCAAATCAAGTCTTTCGATGACTTTTTCAGCGATACTTCTTGATACCGCATACAAATAAATCTTTTTGAATTTTTTTACTTCTTCAACGTATTTTTGTCTTGAGAAACTAAATTTTAAACTTTCAGGGTGCTCAATTTTATCATCAAGTGCATTGATTTTGTCTAACACAGTTGGAACTTTTTCAAGTACAGGTTCAGGATTTGAAAAACTGTAAACTTGGTCAACTTTTCTGATTTCGGGTCTGATTGGCCAACCTCGAAGAATATAATCAACTGCTTCAGAGGTGTTTTTGTAAACCGCCAATGTATTTCTGTCTAAAATTTCAATAACTATATCGAAAGTCGGCTGCTTCTCACGTTCCAAAACTGTTTTTTGTGAAGAACGGCGTTTTGCCTCATCATCACCCAAAGTAACGGATTGAATGCCGCCGACCAAATCTGATAATGTCGGGTTCTTAATCAAACTTTCCAAACTGTTACCATGAGCAGTTGCAATAAGCATTACCCCGCGTTCGGCGATAGTCCTTGCTGCTTGAGCTTCGGCTTCTGTTCCGATTTCATCAACAACAATGACCTCCGGAGTATGGTTTTCAACTGCTTCAATCATTATATCTTTTTGGTATTCAGGTTGGCGAACCTGCATTCTTCTGGCATGTCCGACTGCGGGGTGCGGAGTATCTCCGTCTCCTGCAATTTCGTTTGATGTATCTACAATTACAACTCTTTTTCCGAGTTCATCTGCCACAAGTCGAGAAATTTCTCTTAATTTTGTGGTTTTTCCAACACCCGGTCTGCCTAAAAATAATATACTTTTATTTTGAAGACATATATCTTTTATACAGGCAATTGTTCCTGTAACAACTCGTCCAATTCTGCAAGTTAAACCAACCACTTTACCTTGCCTGTTTCTTATAGCACTGATTCTGTGTAATGTACCTGGAATTCCTGAACGATTATCTGATGTAAATTCCTGAACGTGTGAAGTTATATGATTAATATCGCTTTGTGTTATTTCAAAACCGCCAATATACTCAATTTTCCCGTCGGCGTGTCTGATTTCCGGAACTCTGCCAATGTCTAAAACTATTTCAATGGCATCTTCCATTTGAGGGTAATTAAGTTGGGATTTGATTCTGTCAGGCAGAATTTCAACTAATTTTTCTAAATCATTTTGAAATTGTATATTGCTCATATATTCGCTGCCTTTCTATCTTGATTATATCAAAATATTCATTGGCTATTAATTGCGATTGATGGTCTAATATATCTTCTATATATATTATAATCCATGTAACGAAATTTTTGTCATGTTTCTTTACTAAAATTGTAGTAATTTTAACAAAACTTTACATTTGAAATCGGTTTGAAAACGTGTAAAATCAACACTTTTCATTTTAAAAAATCCGAAAAAAATAAAATTAATAAATTAAAAATTTTGTCAAAATTATTTCAAAAGTTCAGCTTTACAATCCGAAATATATGAGAGATTTTTGGTTAATATTTGTTTACTTATTTATCTTAATTCTATATCATAGACTTATGATTGAAAACAAAGTTGCCATAGTTATGGCCGAAAAGAAAATTGAAAAACGAGATATTACGAAATTAACTGATATCGACAGACATGTATTAAATAAGATTTATAAAGGTGAAATTAATAGTATTTCTTTGAAAAATTTAAATAAATTATGTTTTGCACTTGATTGTACTCCCAGTGATATTTTTAAATACATTCCTGATTAGCCCCGAATTATTAAAAAATAATAAATTTCCCTTGTGAATTCAAATTGATAATTTATAATGTGTGTATATAATGTTGTGAAGGGAAATATTATGGCAAATACAAATTCTAATCCGTTCAAAAACGAAGATCTTGTTAAAGATGAAGAAAATTTAGAAAATAATGACATTTCTGATACTGTTGAAGTTGAAGAAGCAAGTAAAGAAGAAGTTTCTGAGGAAAATGACAATAAACTTCAAGAAGAATATGACAAATTAAATCAACAATATGTCAGACTTGCTGCTGATTTTGATAATTATAGAAAACGTCAGGCGCAAGAGCGTGAAAGTCTTATAAAATTTGGGACTGAAAATGCATTGAAAAATTTACTTGAAGTTCTTGATAATTTTGAACGTGGTCAAAAAGCTTTGGAAAATGTTGACGATTGTGAAAAAGTCAAAGAAAGTTTTAGTTTAATACATAAACAAGTATTTGAGTCTTTGGCAAAGTTGGGTTTGGAAGAAATTAAGGCAATCGGAGAGGAATTTGATCCTAATTTTCATGAAGCTGTAATGCAGACTCCAACTGATGAACACCCTGAAAATACTGTAATTGCGGAATTGCAGAAGGGTTATAAAGTTGGAGATAAAGTGTTGAGACCAACGCTTGTGAATGTTGCATCAGCTAAAGGATAAATTTTATTCCCAAAAGTAGAGGATATGTAAGGAAGTAGATATAAAATAATGGCAGATTATTATGAAATATTAGGAGTATCGAAAGATGCTTCAAAAGACGAGATAAAATCCGCTTTCAGAAAGAAAGCAAGAGAGTTACACCCCGATGTAAATAAAGCTCCTGATGCAGAAGAAAAATTCAAAGAGCTTGGAAAAGCTTATGAAACTTTGTCAGATGAGAATAAACGTGCAACCTATGATAGATTTGGCGAAGACGGTTTGAAAAATGCCGGTTTTGATACAGGCGGGCCTTTTGCGGGTGGATTTGGCGATTTGAACGATATTTTTGAAAGTTTTTTCGGAGGCTTTGGCGGTTTTGGATTTGGCGGAAGGCCTGACCCTAATGCTCCTCAAAGAGGTGATGATTTAAGATATGATATTAAATTAACTTTTGAAGAAGCAGCTTTTGGGGTAAACAAAGAAATCAAATTTGAGCATCTGGAAACTTGTAAGGATTGTAACGGAACAGGTGCAGAAAAAGGTTCAGCCAAAAAAACTTGTCCTCAATGTAACGGAACAGGTCAGGTTAAGACTGTTACAAGAACTCCTTTGGGTAATTTCGCTCAAATTACGACTTGTCCGCATTGTCATGGTTCGGGTCAGGTAATTGATAAACCTTGTAAAACTTGCCAGGGACAAGGCATGGTTACTCGTGAAAAGAAAGTTGAAATAAAAATCCCGGCAGGCGTTGATAATATGTCAAAAATCAGAGTTTCCAAGGAGGGTGATTGCGGTATAAACGGCGGTCCTAACGGAGATTTGTTTGTTGTTGTTTATGTTGAGCCGTCAAAGTATTTTAAGCGTGAAGGAATAAATGTCTTTACTGAACTTCAAATCACTCCGGCTCAAGCTGTGTTAGGCGATACCATAAAAATTAAAACTCTTGACGGCGAACGTGATGTTGAAATACCTGCAGGAATTCAGCATGAAAATATTGTGAAAATTAAAGGAGCAGGTATTCCTATTATTACAAAACCTTCCCAACGCGGAGATCATATTGTTATTGTTAAAATTGTTATTCCGACAAAGTTGAGTGATGAAGAAAAACATCTGTATTACAGATTGTATGAATTAAATGGCGGAAGAAAACCTCAGCAGTCAATAATGTCAAAAGTTAAGGGAGTATTTAAGTAGTATGCGTAAAATCCTGACATCAATTTGTTTATGTTTTTTATTTTGCACAACCGCTATGGGAATGGAAGTCCCGCAAGGGGTAAAGAATTTTATAAATGCTGAATTCCCTGAAACTAATTTCAGATTTGATGGTGCAATAATTTTACCCGATAATACCATGTATTTGCCGGTATTCCCTGCAAAAAGTGAAAATCCGGAAGATGGTTTGGCAATAAAGTCAACTTATCCGAACAATATGACTCTTAAACAAAAACCGGATATGTTGATTTTGAATAATAATTTCGTTCTGTTAAAAGTCGTAAATATAAACGGTAAAAAAACGGTTATAAATCTTATGGATCCGCCTGATGAACTTCAATCAGGCCTGCTTCCGCAGGATATTTTACTACCTAAAGGTCTTGTTATTCCCGAAAGTTTAAAAGGCATTATTGGTGACATTGACGTTCAAATTGCTGAAGATACAGGTTTGAGAATAAATAATTCAAGGAATAAAGGTAAAAAGTTAACAATTCCTGTTGAGTCGTTGAACGGAAAAACTTTTTATGTTTCTTCCGGTGTAAATAAAAATATTCAGGTAATTCAAACTGATGCAAAAAATCCGGAATATTCTCTTGAACAAAATAACGTTATAAATGACATGAAGGCATATAATAACGAGTTTCTTTTGGTAACTTATTTTGACTCTACTACAATGAATGTTATTTCTTTGATGGACGAAAAAGTTATAAAAGAGGTTAATTTTGAAATATGTCCTGAACAAATTATTATAGATAAAGAAAATAAAATAGCTTACATAACATCAGGTTCAAATTCCAGTATTTATGTTCTAAGTCTTGAAACTATGACTTTGAAAAAACAATTAAAAGTAAACGGAATGTGTGAAAAATTTACTCTTTCTCAAGACGGTACAAAAATGTTTTACGTTGACAGAAATACTAATAATATTTGGGCGATTGAACTTGATAATAATTATTTGTTGAAAAATATCGGAAGTTTTCCTAATGTTTCAAAAATTGCTTACGAAAACGGTAAAATTTATGTAATAAGCCGAACAAAAAACAGAGTTGCAATTGTTGATTATGAAACTTTAGGCTTCTTGTCAGAACTTGAGGTTTGTGAAAAACCTGTGGATTTGTACACTCATAATGGTGATTTATTTATTTTAGGTGCGCAGGAAAATTTGGTAGAAGTTCTTAATACTAAAGATGATGTCATTACAGATAAATTATTCTTAAATACAAATGCTTTTGCAACAAATATAACACCTATTGAAAACAGTAATTTAATAATGGTAACAAATGCTCTTTCAGGTCTATATTCCGTAATTGATACGGATTTGAAAGAAATTATTAAAACAAGTCCGATTGACGTGCCTGTAAGGACAATAGTTGTCACAGACAGGGTTAAGACAATTAAGTAACGGTATAAAATTATGATAGAAAGTTTTGATATCACTACCCAAGAAATATTAAAAGAATTGGAAAAAACTCAAAAAGAGTTTTGGAATATTTCAAGAACGACTGCTGAATTTTTATATAATCTTCTTATTGATTCTAAATCCAAAAGTGTTATTGAAGTTGGTACATCTAACGGCTATTCAGGGATTTGGCTTGGTAAAGCTATGAAAAAAAACGGCGGGAAACTTACAACTATTGAGTTTTATGATAAACGTCTTGATATCGCAAAGGAAAATTTCAAAAAATGCGGAGTTGCCGATGTCATTGATACCAGAAAAGGTGATGCAGCGACAATTTTAGAGTATTTACCGGAAGATTTTGAAGTAGATTTTGCATTTGTTGATGCAAATAAGCGTCAATATGTGGATTTTTTCAAATTTATTGATCCGCATTTAAAAGTTGGCGGATATATTGCTTGCGATAACGTAATTTCGCACGCATCTAAGGTTCAAACGTTTTTGGAGGCAATTGATAAAAATCCGAATTATGAAAACGTGGTCCTTCCGCTTCCTGCGGGATTGTCGCTTGCAAAGAAGTTAAGGGGGTAAATATAATGTCACTCTTTACTTTGCAAAGTAAACTATAAAAAACTGACATAAAAGATGTCACCCTGAACTTGTTTCAGGGTCTCTAAATAAAAGATTCTGAATCATCTAACGGCTACGCCGACGGATACAGGCTCACACAAAAATTTTTAGATGCTGAATCAAGTTCAGCATGACAAAATTATATAAAATAGGAGAAAAAATTATGAGTGAAGATTGTATTTTTTGTAAAATTATAAGAGGAGATTTCGGAACGGAATTTGTTTACGAAAGTGAAAACACCGTAGTATTCAATGATATTAATCCTAAAGCACCAATTCATATGCTTGTGTGTCCGAAAATCCATGTAGCTTCATTGAATGAATTGGAAGATAAGAATTTAATGGCAGAATTGTTGCAAACAGTGAAAGATGTAACTAAAAAAATCGGTTTAAAATCCTATAAAACACTTATAAATACCGGAAAAGAAGCAGGGCAGGAAGTTTTTCACCTTCATATACATATTCTTGGAGAAAAATAATCAATCGAATTTAATACTGGAGTCAACGAGTTCCGAAATACTTATATCAAGTACTTTTGAGAGGTTTCGCAAATACAAAATAGTTGGATTTGTGAGACCTCTTTCTACTTTGCTGTAATAACTTTTGTCAATAAATAATTTGTCTGCAATATCGTCTTGTGACAAATTTCTGAGTTTTCTCAGAATTTTTATTTTAAACCCCAGTCTTTTAAGATATTCTTTATCTTCCATTCCAAAATTGTAGCTCTTGACAATATCCTCACAATAGTTTATAGTAATTAATAAATGGTTTATAAACAAATTAATAGTTTTATAAAGTTATTATTTTGTTTATAAACAAATAAAAATGGAGGTATAAAATATGATGAAAAAGTTTGAATTTACAAAACAAAATTCCTCCCCAATGGGGGAGGTTAGGAGGGGAATTTCCCGTAGGGTAAAAACTGCATTTACCTTAGCCGAAGTCCTTATTACTCTTGGTATTATCGGAGTAGTTGCAGCAATGACTATCCCGACATTGATTGCAAATACAAACGGACAAAGATACCGAAGTCAGTTTAAGAAAACTGTTTCTACTCTAAATCAAGCAGTAAGAATGGCTCAGGCACAGTATGATTTTAATTTTGCAGATCTTGATGACCCGTTTGCAGAAGGCATGGAGGACTGTGCAAAACAAAACCCTGAACAAGTTAAAACAATCTGTTCACTATTCAACGGAACACTAACAGGTGCAACTTATCTTGGAATTATTGGTGATAATGAGGAATTAAATAAAGTCTATAAAGACAGACCTTTTTATGCTTCTAATGAAAATATTATTGCTTGGAGTCTTGCTGATGGAGCTTTATTTGCATTAAATACCGGAAAGTTATCTTGGTATACTGGCACTAAAAAATTGGATGATAACTTTTATAACGAAACAATGATGGGATTTATAGATGTAAACGGTATATCTAAACCTAATAAGTGGTCGGATTGCTCAAATGATAATGATTTAGGTTTCGATGAGGGGGGTGTACAATCTCCTTGTGTAGTTAAAACTAAAGATATTCATGACATATTTTTAGTTTATTTGTATGATACAAGCGTTATTCCTGCTTCCAGTTCAGCAGCATACGTTTTTAATACTGCAAAATAAATTGAAGGGCGGGGGGCAAATATTGCCCCCCGCCTCTTATGGCTGCCTTCAAAAAATGAAGTCGAATCAGGTCATGCAATCTGACTCGCAGCCTGTTCATATCCCGCCGCCTTGTTGCATGCCCTAAAATTTAGGGTGAAATTCGGTTCGGAGATACGAAATATGTTTTTTGTTGTAATTGTTTTGCAAGATATTTGGCAGATGTTGTAATTGTACCCCATCTAACCTCCCACTTTTGGAAGGAACAAATTATATCATTAGTGTTATGATATAGTCTGTCATTGCGAGCCCGTCAGGGCGTGGCAATGCAGAAAAATAATTGTCACCCTGAACTTGTTTCATGGTCTCAAAAACAGATTCTGAAACACCTAACGGCTTTGCCGACGGATACAGGCTCACACAAAAATTTTCAGATGCTGAATCACCGAGTAGGAACAGAAAATTACGTTTCGCAAGCTCAACTAATTTTCTAGTCAGTTCAGCATGACAAAATTTTTGGTTCGCTTTGTAAAGTTCAGAATGACAGAAAAGACTGGATTGCTTCGTCGGACTTACGTCCTCCTCGCAATGACGAATTTTTGATATGTTTTGTTTATTTCTTACATTATCAGAATAATATTTTTTTTAGGGGTTTTCATTAGACTTTTTGCTAATTTTTTTTGTTCAATATTCTAACCCTTTTGGCTATAGTTTTTTATCTTTCTTAACCTGATAATTTCCTCAAAAGGAGAGTTATATGGCATGTAAGATGTTATTTTTTGATTACAGAGAGTCAGAAGAAAAATTTTTTAATGAACATAAGTTTGACAGTTATGAGATTAAGTTTTTCAAGGATAGTTTGAATGAGGTTACAATAGGTCAATTAACAGAAGAAGATTTGGAAACAGCTATGATGATAAGTGTGAATACATCTTCCAAAATTGACGATAATGTTGTTTCGCAGTTTAAAAATTTGCGTGTCATATCAACTCGTTCAACAAGTTATGACCATATAAATTTGAATTCTTGCATAAGGAAAAATATTGCCTTAATCAATGTGGATTCTTATGGTACGAATGCAGTTGCGCAGTTTACTCTGGGTATAATTTTGCAGCTAATAAGACAAATTTGTGTAGCTTGTCATTCAATAAACAATCCTCTTGCCCCGAAAAGTTTTTGCGGAAGGGATTTGGATAATGTTAAAATCGGGGTGATAGGAACAGGGGTTGTCGGGTCAACTTTATGTAAATATTTGAACTGCTTAGGTGCTGATATTTTTGCTTATGATACAAAACCAAATAAGGAACTTGTAGATAAATATTGTGTTCAGTATATCAAATTTGAGGATATATTAAAGGTTTCGGATATTGTTGTTTTGTTAATTCCTTATACAGAGGATAATTATCATAAATTTTCTTATGATGAATTCAAGCAAATGAAGCATGGCTCTTATTTTATAAATATTACAAGGGGTGAATTTGTTGATAATGAAGCACTTTTAGAAATTGCTAAGACAGGTAAATTCAAAGGGATTGCACTTGATGCAGTTGCGTGTCCTAATTTAAGGGCTTTTGACGGGAATCCAAAAGATGTAACTTCTGATTTTTGTATAGATACTTACGAACCAATAAGAGAATTAGCTAAACTCCCAAACGTAATTATCACACCGCGAATGGCTTATGATACTCAAGAATCTGTTGATTACAAATTAAAAAGGACATTTGAAGCTTTGGGTGATTTTCTGCAAGGCGGCAGAAGCAACAGAGTTTTTTAAGATATCATTTGTCCTTCATCACTTACCCTCTCCCATAGGGAGAGGGTTCAGACTTAGTAATAAAAATTTAACAATACTATCAGGAGAACCTGTCGGAAACAAATTTTCTGTTTAACAAAATTTGTTTGATTTTTAGTAGACCGCTTTCTTGTGCCGACAAGAGTGCTCGCCGCACGGGGTATTCTGCTGTCAATATTGGCGGAATTACACAAATAACCGTTTTTATAATATTTACCCCCTCGACCATCACTTCGTTCGCTAATTATTTGTAACACTCGACATTAAAGTGGACAACTCGCTTAAATGTCACCCTGAACTTGTTTCAGGGTCTATTATTATATGAACGCTCAAACAAGTCCACTCTTGTTGTTATCTCGTGTAACAATAATTGCTCACTTCGTGGAGGTCGAACCAAATGACCTTTTTAATAAATATTAAATCACTTGATATGTACAGTAATAGTTAAAAATATTATATTTTACCCATAATTTGTGCGGAAATTGTTCCAAAAAGATAATCAATTCTTTTTACAAGATAAAAACCTTCTGCTTCAAATTCTTTTATTAATTCATTTGGCGTCGGAAAATCTTGGCGGGATTTTAATAAGTATTTATAGTGTTCAGAATTTTTACCTAAGAGTTTTGCAAAAAACGGCACTATTATTTCAAAAATTTTTCCAAAAACATTGTGATTTCCAAAATCAAGGTGAAGGAGTCTGCCATTTGTGTCTAAAACTCTGTAAATTTCTTGAATTGCTTTTTGCCTGTTTTGAATGTTTCTTAATCCAAATCCGATAGTTACAAAATCAAATTCTTTTTCGCTAAAAGGTAAATTTGTGCAATCTGCTTGGATAAAAACACCTAAAGGATTTTTTTGTTTTGCAAGTTTTAGCATTTGGGACGAAAAATCTAATCCTATAATTTTTGCTCTCGGGTAAAATTTTGAAATTATTTTAGTGAAATCCCCTGTTCCGCAGCACAAATCAAGTCCGATTGTTCTGGGTTTTATATCAAGTTTTCTTATAGCAAGAAATTTTATAACATAATGTGTACCAAGCGAGATAAAATTGTTCATTTTGTCATAATAAATTGAAATTTCATCAAACATATTTTGAATTTTTTGCGGTGTTTTGTCACATGTCATAATTGTAAATTCCTTTGCCTAAAATACATTTTAGCATACAATTGTATTATGAGAATTGCATTTGTACCGATAGATAACAGACCGGTTTGTTATACAATGCCGAAAATTATTTCATCTATCGATGGGGATATTGAATTTTTTATTCCAAATCGTGAATTTTTGGGAGATTTAAGAAAATCTGCCGATATTGAAAATTTGTTTGAATGGCTAAAGAATTTACCTCAAGTTGATGCAATTATTTTATCGCTTGATACTTTGGCTTATGGGGGGTTAATTCCTTCAAGAAGGTGCCCTGAAACTTTTGATGAAATTCAACAAAGGATAATGAATTTAAAAGAAATTTTATTGTCTAAAAATTGTAAAATATATGCTTTTTCAAGTATTATGCGGATTTCTAATAACAATTATAATGATGAAGAAAAAGAATATTGGACGGATTGGGGAAAGAAAATTTTTGAGTATTCTTTTAATACCCATAAGTTTGGAAAACCTTTTAAAAATAATATTCCAAAGGATATTTTATCAGATTATTTAAATACGAGAAATAGAAATTTTGAAATAAACAAAATCTATCTTGAATGGCAGAAAGAAGGCTTGTTTGATAAATTAATTTTTTCCAAAGATGATTGCGCACAATATGGTTTAAATGTTCAAGAAGCAGAAATTTTAGAACAAATGGGTGGTTTTACAAAAACCGGAGCAGATGAAATACCTTTAAGTCTTTTGGCAAGGGCAATTAATGGAAATATAAAAATTTGTCCGATTTTTACAGAGCCAAATTGTAAAAATTTAATTTCTAACTATGAAGATGTATCAATTGAAAAATCTGTTTTAGGCCAAATTGAACTTGCCGGTTGCTCTGTTTCAGATTTTGATAGTGCGGATATTATATTGATAGTTAATAATTTTGTTGATCATCAAGGCGAAATTGTTATGAAAATTGATACAAAATCTTATAACAAACAATTAGTTTTACCTGAAAAACCTTATATGATTGCTGATGTGAGATTTGCAAACGGGTCGGATAACGATTTTGTTGATGCTTTATTTAAAAACAAATTATCTGACAAAAATTTTTATGGTTATTCTGCTTGGAACACTTCAGCTAATTCTTTGGGCAGTTTGATTTGTGCTTCAAAGGTTAAATTCCTTGGAAAACATTATAGAGAGGATAATTTTAAAAAACTTCAAGTTACTCGATTTTTAGATGATTGGGCATATCAGGCAAATGTACGCCAAACTCTTGCAAATCCTGATACGGACGTATTGACACTAAAAATGAAGCCTTATGAAAAAAAAGTAAAAGAAATTTTGAATGTGGATTTTGGGGTTAAATATTCTTACCCCTGGAAAAGATTGTTTGAGGTAGAAATTGAATTTAATTGATATATTGTTGTTATCTGTAGCTTTGGGAATTGATTGTCTGGTGGTTTCTTTTTCTCAAGGTTTAATATTTAAATCAAAAAGAACGGTAAATTCATTACGTCTTGCCTTTGTAATGGGCTTATTTCAGGGTTTAATGCCCATAATCGGTTATGTAGGTACTAACTCGTTATATAAATACATTGTGCCTTATAGCAAATGGATAGTTTTTGGAATATTTTTTATTTTGGGTTTGAAATTTATATTTGAAGCTTTCCGAATAAAGCAGGAAGAAATTCAATGTATTGATTTCAAATGCCTGATTGGATATGGAATTGCAACAAGTATTGATGCTTTAGTTTCCGGTGCGACTTTAAGACTTACCCATACTAATCTTTTAATTGCGGCTATATTGATAGGTGTGGTATCTTTTATAATGTCTCTTACAGGATTTTGGGGCGGAAATTTTTTCAAAAAACTTCCTTCAAAGTATCTTGAACTGGCAGGCGGTTTAATACTTGTAATTCTTGCTATAAAGAGTTTGTAAAACAGATTGCCAATCAAGACCCACCCCAACCCTGCGACTCGCTGATGCTCCCTGCACGCAGTCTCACTCGGCTCACAAGTTCGCCGGTTCGGCTAGTGTCCCTAGCAAGGGAGGGAGTAAAAGGATGATTCCTCATTAAAAAGGGAGTGAGTAGAGGAGTATTCCTCCCCTGATTAGGGGAGGTTAGGAAGGGTAAGTGACAAGCTGTTTTTACTTTTTTAAAATTGTAAACATTTGTAACAAACCTGAAACCATGTGAAATCGTGCGTTCTGACATGTTTTTATATATTTAAGATATAAAAATTTGAGAGAGCGAACATGGCAATCAGTTTACAACAACAACAGATGTATAGGCCCGGACTGGGCGGGAGCTTCGGCAGCAACCGTAGTTCATCAAGCACGTCCTCTCAAGCAGCACAAGGCTTGAAAGATCATGGTGCTGCAACTTCCTCATCTCATTATAGTTTTAAATCTAATAGCAAATATAATTTTGTTGCAGGTCAGCATGTAAGAAATAATACAAATAAAAATGATTTTACTCGTGTCAGAGGTCAAATCAACAGAACCCATTTCCAAAGACAAGTTGAAAGAAACAATTCTATCAGATATGCAAATAATGTTCCGCAAATGCAGCAGCCGAAAACAAACGGTTGGGGATTAGCACTTGGAATCGGTATGGGTGCATTGATGCAGTATGTTAACAATAATAGTGACAAACTGAATAATAACTCAGGCGTATCAAATAATGCTACAAATTCACAACAATTGGAATCTGCAATGAACGGTATGGGAGGAGTTGGAAGCGGTTCTAACTTGAATTCATCTGATGCATCAAATGCAATTTCAAGTATGTCAGGTGCAACTGATTCCGTATCATTGAGAAGTGCGATAGCGAACGCGAACGGAACACTTTCAAAAATGGACAGTGAAGCTGCAAACGGTAAATTTGAAGCTAATTATAATAAAGCAAATACTAATATGAAAACTTACAAATCAGACGTAAGTAAAGCAAAAGACGGTGTATCTGATGCAAAACAAAATGTAAAAACCGCAGATAACGGTGTAAAAACCACAACAGATGTAAGAAATACGAAACTTGCAGCATTGAAAAATGCTGATGCAACCTATGGTAAAGCGGTTGAAGAACATACTAAAGCAATTGATGCTTCAAATCAAGGCAAACAAGCAGTTTCTAATGCTGAACAAACTTTAGCTAATACCCCTCAAACAATACCTGACGGAAATGGCGGAACTAAACCAAATCCTGCATATCAACAAGCTAAAGATGCATTACAACTGGCAAAAGATAAATATGAAACTTTACAACAATTAGAAAAACAAGCAAAAGCTGCACGTGAAGCAGCTAAAAAGAATGTTGATTCATCAAATAAGGCCGTAAGTGAAGCAGAATCTCAATTGGATAAAGCTCAAGACTTGCTTGGTAAAGCAAAAGATAAACAAACAACTGCTCAAAATTCACTTATAACCGCAAACAAAGGCCTTGATAAAGCTGAAACAACATTAGAACAAGCAAAAGACGATATTGATAAATTCAAGGCATATCAACAAGACAGAAAAGAATTAAAGAGTGAAATCGAAAAACAAGAAAAACGCCTTGAAAAATTAGAGAAAAAAGAAGAAAAAGGTTATAACAAATTAACC
Source organism: bacterium (assembly GCA_017467605.1). Classification (GTDB taxonomy): domain Bacteria; phylum Cyanobacteriota; class Vampirovibrionia; order Gastranaerophilales; family Gastranaerophilaceae; genus Zag111. Next base: position 17,735 of record JAFUSQ010000038.1, read on the forward strand.
GATAAGATTAACAAAGGTGTTGAAAAGAACGATTCAAGAGCATCAAAAATCAACCCTGATGACGGAATGAATTTAAAAGAAAAATGGTTATCAGGCAAAATGGAACGCAGAAATGATAAGATGGAAAGACAATTAGACCAAAAAGCATCATTATCACCTGCCGTTCAAGATAAGCAATATATTGATGATTTGAAGAAAGGTCCTGCAGCATTTACAGTTGGCGGAGAAAAATACTTCAAAGGTACAACTCCCAGCGGACAGGAAGTTTTCTTTAGAGGTAATGAACCAATAACAGAAGAAATGTTCAATTCTGCAAATCCGTCAATGTCTTAACAACTTAACTAAACTTTAACAAATACTTTACATTTTGGTTTTTGTATATTAAAATAATTTTGGCAAGATTTGCTACTCGAAAAAGAACGGTTTATCCGTTCTTTTTTTCACTAGTAGGGAAAGGTAATCGTATGAAGCAAGATATTAACAGATTAGAAATTTTAAACGCTATTACGCCATTAATCGAGAATACTGCAATGCGTTTCAATTTAATTCCCATTGAAATTGATTTTGCCAAAGAAAATCATCGCTGGTTTTTGAGAATATTTTTGTATTCAAAAGAACGAAACATAACACTTGATGATTGTGAAAATGTTACTCGCAGTCTTGAAGGGTTTTTAGATGAATTAATTCCTGTAAAATATTATCTTGAAGTTTCATCACCCGGCTTAGAACGGAAATTCAAATCCGAAAAAGAATTCTTCATCTTCAAAGGGAAGCGAATTAGTATTAAGCTGAAAGAACCGCTTGAAGGTGAAACCGAAAAAATCTTCAAAGGTGAACTTGTTGACTACGATACAAATGAAGGGTTAACATTCTTCCGATTTGATGACGGTGTGGAACTCAAAATCCCGAAAGAAAATATTCAATCAGCTAAGTTGTATATAGACTAAAAAGTTAGTAAGACCGCTAAGACCGTTAAGATGGAAAGTCTGTTAATAATTATAGGGCAAGTAAATGTACTACAAAAATTTAGAAGCTTGGAAAGAAGCGATAATATTAGTAAAACAGATATATATAAAAACAAAACAATTTCCTCAAGAGGAATTGTATGGGTTAACATCACAAATAAAACGGGCAGTAATTTCAATTCCATCAAATATTGCTGAAGGAATGTCAAGATATTCCGATAATGATAAATCTAGATTTATTGATATTGCAATTGGTTCACTTGCTGAAGTTGAAACACAATTGATAATTTCCAAAGAATTAGGATTTGTAGAGGATATTGATGAGGAATTACAATCTATAAATAAAATTAAGGCTTTGGTTATTGGATTAAAAAAATACTTAAACAAAGAAAAAGGAGAATTAATAACGTAAAGGACTTATCAGACTTAACGGTCTTAGCGGTCTTAACAACTTTTGATAATGATTAATAGAAAAGGAGAATAAACAAAAATGATTAAAATCGGAGCAGGAAACTTAAACGAAGTTTTCGAAGAACTGGAAAGAGAAAAAGGTATTTCAAAAGAAGTTGTTATATCTTCATTATGTGATGCAATGGTTGCAGCTTACAAAAAACATTTAAGAATTAAAGAAATCGAAAATGTTGAAGCATATTTAGATGAACAATCAGGCGAAATCGGGATTTTTAAAGGTAAAACCGTTGTTGATTCTGTTGAAGATCCTGATAATGAAATTTCATTGATCGAAGCAAAAGAAATTGACGAAGATGTTGAATTGGGTGATGAAGTTAAATTGGAAGTAACACCTGAACAATTCGGCAGAATTGCAGCCCAAGCAGCTAATCAAGTTCTGACTCAAAGAATTAGAGAAGCTGAAAGAAATCTTGTATTAAATGAGTTCTTAGATAAAAAAGGTACTCTAATCACAGGTATAATCCAAAAAGTTGACGACAGACGTAATGTTATAGTCAATATCGGCAAAACAGATGCGATTATGCCAAGAAAAGAACAAATCCCCGGAGAATACTATAAACCCGGTAACAGAATCAGAGTTTTTGTTCTTAATGTAAAAGAAACAACAAGACTTCCTCAAGTTATCGTTTCTCACGGTCATGCTGAAATTGTCAGAGAATTATTTGAACTTGAAGTTCCTGAAATTGAAGACGGAATTGTAGAAATTAAATCAATTTCGCGTGAAGCAGGATATAGAACCAAAATTGCAGTATGGTCAAATGATCCGGAAGTAGATTCTGTAGGAGCTTGTATCGGACCTCGCGGAAGCCGTATTCAAACTATTGTTTCAGAACTTAAAAATGAAAAAATTGATATTGTAAGATATTCTGAAGATCCTGTTGAATATATTGTAAACGCATTATCACCTGCAAGAGTTGTTTCTGTTGATATTATGGCAGATGACGAATATGCTCATGAAGCTTTAGTTGTTGTTCCTGATGATCAATTGTCACTTGCAATAGGCCGTGAAGGTCAAAATGTAAGATTGGCTCACAAATTGACAGGTTGGAAAATTGATATTAAATCAGTTTCTCAAATGGAGCAAGCAGAAAGTCAAAATATTCAAAATTATGAATATGATGAAGAATTAACAGAAGAATCTGTAGAAAATGTTGTAGATCCTGATGAACTTCAAGAAGAAATTGAAGAAGAAATGAATCAACAAGCTTTAGATGAAGGTGATTTGGCAGAAGAATCTTCTGAAGAAACAGTTGAAGAAACTGAAGAATAGTAATATAATTATTTTTTAATTAAAGCGTGCAAGACCTTTTAATTAAGGGCTTGCACGCTTTGTATAGAAATGTATTAATTCTCCGGAATTAGAATTGAAATTAAAAATAAAATAAATTATAATATATACTGAGGATATATTAATTTTTGGAGGATATATGCAAAAAAGATGGTATGAATTATCACCTGATGTATGTGTTGTTATTAGCCGTATTGAATTAGCAAAAGAAAATGATAGAACTCGTTATGCAAGATTTATACTTTGGGAATTGCATAATGCAGGTTATGTTCCAAATCAAGAAATTTATATGAAAAGAATTTCAAGTTATGAGATGAAACGTTGGTATGATGGCAATAAAACTTTATTTATGGCTTTTGAATATTTAAAAGATGCCGATAAGAATATGCAGTCTGATGTTGCGGTGAATGTGCTGCGTAAAATTCGTGAAGAAGCTGTAGCATAAATATTATTTATACTAAGCCTTCTTTCAAAGCTTTAACTGCGGCTTGTGTTCTGTCATCTACAACAAGTTTTTGTATTATACTGCAAACGTGTGCTTTTGCCGTATGAGATGATATTGTCAATTCTTCGGCAATTTCGTTATTTGATTTGCCGTCAACTACGAGTTTTAAAACTTCATATTCTCTTTGGGTAAGATTGGAATGTTGTTCCCGAAACATTGCACGAGACATTTGTCTTTGGGGTACAACCGAACAATTTTTATCTCTTAATATTGGAACTGCAAGAGGGTCAATCCACATAGCACCTTCTTTTATTGTTTGGATTATCATTTTTAATATGTCTGTATTAATGTCTTTCATAACATACGCACAAGCTCCTGCTTGAAGTGAATTTATAACTTCTTGTTCACTAAGGTGGGAAGTTAGCATTATAACTTTTGCATTGGTGTTAAGTTCAAGAATTTTTTTTGTAGCTTCAATTCCTGAAATATCAGGAAGCCCAATATCCATTAAAGTTACATCAGGACGTGTTGTTTTGTATTTTTCAATTGCTTCATGACCGCTGTTTGCCTCTGATGTTACTTCTAATCCTTTATGTTCTTCAAATAATGACTTTAAGCCGACACGCATTAATTTGTGATCTTCTACAAGCATTAATTTTATCGGGGTAGAATTTATCATAATATTGCTCCTTATCAGGTTTTTACCCTCCCAAAATTTCTAAATTTTGCAATGCTCAATTTGAAATTTTTCCCTCCCTTATGAGGGTATTGGTACTATTTCATTGTTTGCCCCCTCACCCCACCCCTCTCCTGTTGGGAGAAGGAGCCGTTGTTAACGAGCTTTGCGAGATGTACAACGGCGGGAGAGGTTTAAATATTATCAATGAAAATTTAACACTCACCCTTATTAGGGAGGGAGTAAGGGTGGGTAATAATTATTTTATGTAATTATTATATTTACGAGTATATTTTCTTAAAACTGTTTTTTGTCCAAAAAAAGAGGGTATTATTTTCGAGATTATTATTTTAATTTTAGTATTTAAGCCAATTAACTATTTTACAAATCGGGCATTATAGTGTATAATTAAAGTTGAAATGTCAGTTAGGGAAAATAAAACAGATGTTATAGTTGTTGGAGCGGGACCTGCGGGGATTTCTTGTGCAATAACTTTGGCTAGAGCAGGTAAAGAAGTCGTTTTGATTGAACGCGGAATGTTTGCAGGAAGCAAAAATATGTTTGGCGGTGCTATTTATACAAGTGCCGTTAAAGAAATTTTTCCTAATTTTGAAACTGAAGCCCCGCTTGAAAGAAGAACTATTGAACATAATTTTGCAATTTTAGGTGAAAATGATTCTACAACAATCACATATAGAAAAGATTATAATGTAAGTTATTCTGTTATAAGGGGGAAATTTGACCGTTGGTGTGCTCAGGAAGCTAAAAAGGCAGGCGTTTATCTTGTTGATGAAACCGTAGTAAGAGGTTTAATAAAAGAAGATGATAAAATAATTGGTGTAAAAACCGAATTAGAAGAATATTATGCCGACATTGTGGTTTTAGCCGATGGTGTAAATTCTCTTTTAGCAAAAGAAATCGGTTTGAGAAAAGATATTGATACAAAAGATGTTGCACTAAGTGTAAAAGAAGTAATAAAACTGGATAAGGAAACTATAAACCAACGTTACGGTTTAAAAGATAATCAGGGTGCGATAGTTGAAATTTTCGGAGGCCCAATGCTTGGAATGCTTGGGCTTGGGTTTATGTATACAAATGTAGATTCTGTAACTATAGGTTTGGGTATTACATTGAATGAGCTTGTAGAAAACAATTATAGACCATTTGAGCTTTTGGATAAATTAAAACAACACCCTTCTGTTGCACCATTTATTGAAGGCGGAACATTAAAAGAATATTCTGCACATTTGATTCCTGAAGGCGGTTATAAAAAAATTCCTCAGCTTTGTGATAATGGAGTAATGATAGTTGGCGATGCCGGCATGCTCGTTAATAATCTTCACTGGGAAGGTACAAATCTTGCAATGATTAGCGGTAAACTTGCAGGAGAAACTGCAATTGATGCTCTAAACAAGAAAGATTTTTCTAAAAAAACTTTATCCGCTTATGAAAAGAAACTTAAAAAATCATTCGTAATGAAAGATATGTATACCTATCGGGATTTGATGGACGTAATGCATATTCGTAAAAAAGCATTTCTTTCATATTATATGAAAAAAATTAATGCATTTTTTGAAATGTTCACATCAGTTGATGGCGTTCCGAAAAAAGAACATTATCAAAAATTTATAAAAAGCATTTTTACAGACAGAGGTATAGTTGAACTTTTCAAAGATGCTTGGGCAATAGTCAAATTATTATGGAGTATTTTGTTATGAATTTAGATAAGAAATTATATACACTAAAATACTCCCCTGATACCAAATCTCACCTGAATCCGAATCAGGAGCAGTGTAAGTTATGCAAGGGCAGACCTTGTGAATTTATATGTCCTGCAGGGGTGTATGAATGGAATGAGGACAAAAATGAATTAATTATAAATTATGAAAATTGTCTTGAATGCGGAGCTTGCAGAATTGCATGTGAGCGAAAATCGTTAGCTTGGGAATATCCTAAAGGAACAAAAGGAGTTACATTTAAAAACGGTTAGTGATAGGGGTAAATTAAGAAGTATTGAAAAGGAGAATGGAAGATGAAAGAAGAATATTCAAATCATTACAGACGTTGGTACGACAAAGATCCTGTTTTATCAGAAGCAGTAAAAACATTAGAAGAAACAGATGATCAAACTCAAATTAGAGTAGCTTTAAATTTAATAAAGATTATTATTGAACACAATATTGAGGACGAAAAATTTGAAGCAGTTGATGATATAATAAGTGCAGTTGGTTCAGGGCTGGACGATAATCGCCGCGGACGCTGGTATGATATTGATACAACCCTTAGAACTGCAATGAATATGTTACAAAATTGTCCTGCAGATACTCAAAAAATTATTGCAAAAGAAATGGCAAAAATGGTTGTTGATAAAATTAAAACTGAAGATGATGACGAAGAATAGATTGTTATAACTTTAAGGTGGGGTACATTTAAAAGTATCCTGCCTTATAATTCTATTTTTCTTTTTGTACCACTTTAATTTCGTAACCCAAAATATCAAAAATTAAATTTACTTCATCATATGAAATAGTGCCCCGCCCAAGCTTGTGAGATAAAGAACTCGGGGTATATTTTTTATTGGTTTTTTCGCTCAAAACTTTTGCAAGTTCTTTTTGTGTTACCGCAGAACGCGACATTAATAATTTTACAATTTCTTTTGCATTTAACCGCATTTCTTAATTATACATATACGGCAATAGTTGACAAAAGTGGCAAATTGGAGTAATATTACATGTCATATACGGCATAATTGCCATATATGGCATATAATATATAGGAGAAATGTTATGAACGAAAAAAATTTGGCTTTCACATTTGTAGAAGGTTCTCGCCAGACTGGATGGGGTAAATGTAATTTCCACGTCCTACGTGGTGACAAAGACGTTCAACCTCTCCGTAGGGGAGAAGTCGAGTTACGTCATTGCGAGGAGGACGTAAGTCCGACGAAGCAATCCAGTTTGAATTGTACAGATATTTCTGGATTGCCACGCGCTCACTACGTTCACGCTCGCAATGACGGTTATCGTCATCTTGAGCCCGCAGGGCGAAAGATCTCAATGTCAAGCAAATCTTGTAATGTATTGCGATTCTTCGGGCTTCGCCCTCAGAATGACAATCCTCCTCGCAATGACGGGGGGATTAATAACCGTAAAGAACTTATCAACTCATCTACTTATCAACTTATCCACTTTAAAAAATCAGCATTTACATTAGCCGAAGTACTGATTACAATCGGCGTAATCGGCGTTGTCGCAGCAATGACTATTCCGACACTTATGGCAAATATTAAAGGTTTGAGAAACAGGGCTCAGTTTAAGAAAACTTTGTCAACTCTTAATCAGGCAGTTAGAATGAATAAAGCTAAGCACGATTGGGATTTCACAAATTTAGAAGAAGACGGACAATGCGATAGTGATAGTGTACAAAATCCGGAAACCGACAAAACTATTTGTGCAATATGGTATGGAAATATAAATGGTGTAAGACATGTTAGCAGTTATAATGTAACTAATGCAAGTAATGTAACTAATAATGCAAGCACTTTTTATCAGCTTGCTGACGGTGCTATTGTTGGACATGGCGGTTATTTTTGGGGTTTACAAGAAGCAGGAACCGGTTGTACTTTGAAGCTTGGCAGGAGTTTGTCAACTGAATTTAATAGTGAAGATGGAAATGGGACAAGTCTTATTAATTGTACCGGTTATATAGATATCAATGGTGAACTCGGGCCAAACAAATTTGTAGAGTGTTCAGGCGATACAGAAACAGCGTTAGATCCTGAAAAGCCATGTGTTGTAAAAAATTCTGATATTACGGATATTTTTCCAATAGTTTTTCATGATGATATAATTGAACCTGCAACAAATGCGGCAAAGTATGTTCTAAATACCGCAAAATAGTGGGGATTTATTGTCGGCATAGCAGTGCTGACAGTACTTATTGCCCCCTCACCCGCCCTTCGGGCACCCTCTCCCACGAGGGGCGAGGGAATAGAGTCTTCTGCCCCGATGGGGGAAGTGGCACGAAGGGCCGAAGGGGAATTATCCCGCAGATGAGTGGGAAGTAATATTACAGAAAAGTAGACCCTGAAATAAATTCAGGGTCTACTTTTCTGTAATACTCCTAAAATTGACCATTGCGCATTTTTTCTAATGTATCATTATTTTGTTTAAAAATTACATTTTTATTTGCAGTCAATGTTGGGATTGAAGATTGATTTTGAGAGATAAATTGTTGATTTCTTGGGGCAACTTCATAAGACTTAATTGAACGCTTGCCGGTTAATCTCTGCATAAAGTTATAATATTTTTTCTTAAATCCTGTTGAGTTATTTTGTTTTGTTTCAATATCGATTAATTCATCTCTTGTATGTGGTTTTAGGGCTGTACCAACAGATGATCTTGTAAGCATTTCGCCTAATGTTGTATCAACAAGAGTTACCCAGCTCATTCCTAAAAGTGAGGCATTATATTGGTTTCTGAAGGTTGAGTTGAACAAATCAATTAACAAAGTTTGGTAGAATAATCTTGAACCTTCTTGGACAAATCTTTCTTTAAATTTTGTATCTGCACCGTTTTTATCGTTACCGTTTGATTTCAGCATAACCATGTTATAGTTATCTGTCATTAAGAACCAGATTGTAGCGATTGATGCGGCAGTTTTTGCAAGGTTTGAAAGTTCTGCGTTTGATACATTTGATAATGAATCTTCATTCCAAGCTTTCAGAAGATTTACCTGAACAAAATCTTTGAATTTTTCAGCGTTGAAGTTTTTCTTAGTTGCTTGTTTATATATTTTATCAAAACTGTTTGCAACTGCTTGAAGATCTGTAGTTTTATTTGATATTTTAATAGTTTTTCTAAATACGTTTAGTAATTTTTCATCAATAATCCAATAAGGAAGGGTTATTGTATTCCAAATGAATTTGAACGGTGCAATTACGAAGTTAACTAAAGGTTTAACTTTCTTATCTTTCATTCCGAAATCAAGAACTGCGGTACCGTCTTCAAGTGTTTTCAAATTAGCGGATTTTGCTATTTTTTCATATTTAAGGGCAGTTTTTTCAAAACCGTTTTCTTTCATAACTTTTACAACTTCATCAAGTTGTTCCGGTTTAACAAAGAATTTTTCGGAAGTTATATTTTTATAAAAGCTTGTAAACGGTCTGTAAATTACTTTATCTTCGAATAACTTAACTGCATATTCAAGTTTTCTTTCTGTTTCTGTTAAGCGATTATATTTTTGCGGATCAGCTTCTTTTAATGCCTGGCTGAAACTTTCAAAGGCTTTATCTATACCTAATTTTTCGTAAAGTTTTTCATCTTTAAGTTTTAGATTATCAAAATATCTTAAAGCTGCTTGCTTAACTGCCGGAAGGTGTTTAAAACCTTTTATTCCGTAACCTAAACCTAGAATTATTGCAGAACCTTTCATTAAGGTATCAAATGATAATAAAGGTTTTTGTTGTTCTTTTTCTTTTGGTTTGTTGGTATTGAATGAACCGGTTGAAGGAACATTTTGTGCGGTATGGATTTGCGGTTTAATTTTTGCTTCCGGAGCGTTTAATTTTTGATTTTCTTGTCTTGCCTGTTCAGGGGTCAATCTTGTAATATGTTTTCCGTTAGATAAACGAGAGAACATTTCTGTAACTAAAACTGTTACCCCTGTTGTTAATACAATTCCGAATTTAGATTTGTTGATAAATTTTTGGAATGCACCCATTGTAATGAGAGTTAAATATCCGCTTGTTAAAATTCTGCTGACTTCTTGTCTAAATCTTATTTTTCTTTCTTTGTCCGCAGCTTTTGGGTCATCATCCATCATTCTTGATAAGTTGTAAGCATCAGTTGCCAAAAATATTGCAGGAGGCAGACCTGAAACTAATCTGTTTAAAGCTCTTTCGTGTTTTGTATCATAATTTCCTGATTTAGGGTCAAACTGTTTGAGTTGTCTTTGAATTGTTGCAGAATTCATATATTCATCTGTATCAACTTTTGCAATTATTGAAGATATTTCATCTTTAGTTAATTCTTCAACTTTTTTCCCCATTTTTTTAGCAAAAGCTTCTTTTTCTGCTTTTATCCTACCATCTCTGAAAGTTATCAATCCTTGCAAAGAGCTTATTTTTGCATCAATTTTAGAACGTTGTCTTATATTTTTGAATAAAGGTTTTTCTAAAGTTCTTGCAGACCAATTTTTTAGTCCCGGAACTTTACCTAAAAGTTCGACAATGCCGTTTAGAATATCACCGGGTAAAACTTTGAACGGATAAATTATGCCGTCCCATGCAAGATGCGGGATAGATTTCTTTTGCAAAGTAATATTATCACCGTCAACAGAAATAAGTTTTGCGGATCTGCCTTTATTTTTGACAGTTATGTCCTCCCACAGTTCATAACCCATTTTGTCAACATATTTGTCTAAAAATGCGAAAAATTCTTTTTTACTGTAAATTTTTTCGATTTTAGAATACGGACCAAAAGAAAGACCTTTAAAACTCAAATTTTGTGAATTAGTTTTTAAAGGTCTCTTAATATCTTGATAGTTATACTTTGTATATAATTTTGAATGATTAATCTCTGAATTTGGGATAAGTGTTCCGGAATTTGGAGACATGTAATCCTTCTTGTATCGTTTCTTGTCTATTCGAAATTCCGTTATATTATTCACTAACATGATTTTCACACACCCGTTTTTTGTATTCTCGTCCATATAAAAACAAAAGGCAAGAAAATTTTGCCAAATATTAACGTAATTTTACAATTTCTATGAAACCCTTAATATTATTGAATTATTTTATAAAGTTGATACAAAATTCTTAAATTTTTGTCATCATTCTTAATATTTTGAATAAGTTCTTCTCTAATCTCGTTCAAGTCTTTCTGATGTCCAAAATCAAATAAATCTTTCGGGGTAACATTTAGTGATTGAGCTAATTTACCTATTTTTTCCGCGCGAATAAAACTTTTCCCGCATTCAATTTTACTCAAATTTCTTTCTGCAATATCAATCATTTCGGCAAGTTCTTCTTGTGATAATTTCTTTTTTATCCTTAATTCCTTAACTTTCTTACCAAAAAGTACTTTTATATCTTCCATGACAAAAGTATAGTTTTTTAAAATGATTATTCCAAGATATAAAAGATACTTTGTATATTGACAAAGTATTTAAAAAATTGTATTATTGGATATAAAAAATACTGTGAATAAAAGTAAAGGATATAAAAAATGGAGAAAAGAAATTATCTCTGCCCGTTAGGGAAAATTAAAAAGATGCTGAAACAAGTTCAGCATGACAGGGAACAATCATGTCATTACGAGTCTGAACGTAGTGAGGACGTAGTAATCCCCTGCAAATTCTGCAAGGTGTTGCGATTGCGACGCTCATTTCATTCGCTCGCAATGACAGGGGTAAATGTTAATACCCTCGCCCTGCGGGAGAGGGTGTCCGAAGGACAGGAGAGGGGGCAGTCTGGATTGCCACGTCGCTGTCTTGGATTTGCTCCTCGCAATGACAGCACCGTCATTGCGAGCACGAACGACAGTGAGTGCGTGGCAATCCAGAAAAATTCGTACAAAAACGACTGGATTGCTTCGTCGGACTTACGTCCTACTCGCAATGACAGAAGGATTAATAACTGTAAAGAACTTATTCACTTAATCACTTATTCACCTATTCACTTCAAAAAGATAGCTTTTACCCTCGCCGAAATCCTCATAACCATTGGTATAATCGGAGTTGTTGCTGCATTAACCATTCCGGGATTGAGTAATAACTATAAGGCTCGAAGATTACATACCCAATTTTTAAAATCTTATTCAACAATTCAACAGGCTTTTAAGCAAATGGAAGCTGATGACGTTTCATTGGACCCGTCGACGTATGATGCATCTGGGTTTTATAAGGAAGTTATGAAGTTTATAAATGCTCCTTTTGATTGTCAAGATAATTTAGGTAATAGAAAGTTTTATTTACCTTGTTACAGTTATCAATATAATAAAACAGATAATGCCCCGCCATATAAGAGTTTTGACGGGGATAAAGATATAAATGGAAATTATTTTGATGACGGACAAATTGCAATGCAAGATGGAAGTTTAATATTGTTTGAAAATCCGCATTCAGGTCAAGATGTTTGGGTATCTGTAGATTTAAACGGATACAACAATTTGCCAAATCGTTGGGGATATGATTTATTTACCTTTCAGTTTGTTGAAGGAGAAATCAAAGTTATGGGTGAAAAAGGTACAAATTATACAGACTTAAACAAATACTGCGATAAAAATTCTTCTAATGCACTAAACGGTGTTGCTTGTGCGTACAAGGCCAAAAATGACCCTGATTATTTTAAATCTGTTGTAAAGGATTTTAAGTAATCTGCAAATCTTTTTATGTTAGAATTACAGGCATGAATATTACGGCAGGGAAGTTTAAAGGGCAAAAGGTTATTGCGCCTGATGAAAATATTACACGTCCTACTTTATCTAAAGTAAGAATGAGTATTTTTAATACTTTGCAGGCTATGATTGATTTTGAGGGCGCGAGCTTTTTGGATATGTTTGCGGGTTCCGGTATTATGGGGCTTGAAGCCTTGTCGCGCGGGTTTTCTAAAATAGTAATGATTGAAAAAAACAGGAAAGTTTTTAATGTTATTAAATCTAATATAAAAAAATATGAGAAAGATAATGATATTAAATTAATTTTGGGTGATAGTCTTAAAGAAGCGGTAAGATTACCATTTACCCCTGATATTGTATATATTGATCCGCCTTATTTTTCGGGGGTTTATGAACAAAGCTTAGAAATTGTATCGAAAATTTGTAAAAGTATTATTATACTGGAACATGTTGTTGAATTGAATTTAAATGGATATAACGTATTAAAACAAAAAAAATATGGCGACAAATATATTACTTTTATTAAAATATAGACGAAATATTGATTTTACTTTATAATTGCAGTGTCGTTACAGTAATGGAATGAATTATGGTTGAAAAAAAGCAAAAAATATTGTTGATTAAATTATCTTCACTTGGTGATGTAATTTTTAATATTCCTCTGGCAAATGCCTTAAAAGATGCGGGTTATGAAGTTACTTGGCTTGTTTCTGAAAAAGGAATACAAGTAGTAAAAGACAACCCTTGCGTAGATAATGTTATTCTTGCTCCTGTCGGCAGGTGGAAAAAACGCGGAATGTCTTTGGAAAGTTTCAAAGAATATTTGGAAATTTTAAAACAAATTAGGGCTGAAAAGTTTGATATAGCAATAGATTCACAGATGATGCTAAAAAGTTTGTACTGGTTGCTATTTTGCGGGGCAAAAAGAAGAATTATATCTAAAGAAGCCCGTGAAATGGCAATTTTAGGCGGGAATGAGTGGATTGATGATATTTCTTATGCTCCTGATTCACCTATTGTGTTAAATTATTTGAGATATGCTAATTATTTGGGAATAAATCCCGAGCAAATAAGAGTTACATTACCTCCGCGAACCGAAGAACAAATTAAAAAAGTTGATGAATTATTGGCGGGTTTAGATAAATCAAAACCACTTGTTGTTATTGCGCCGGCAACAACTTGGGCTAACAAACATTGGAATAAAGATAATTGGAAAATTGTTGTTGAGAATTTGGCACAGAATTGCAATATTGTATTTACCGGCGGTCCAAATGACAATGAATTAATTGAATATATTAGCGGCGGAAAATTTTTAAATTTGGCAGGAAAAACAGATATTATGGAATTGATGGAGGTTTTTTCAAGGGCAAATCTTGTTTTGGCACCTGATAGCGGAAGTGCTCATTTGGCTTGGGCAACAGGAAAACCTGCAGTCGTTACGATTTTTACCTGCACCCCAAAAGAAGTTCTTGCACCATATGGTAACAGTTCAAAATACGTTGCATTAGGCGGAAACGGATTACCTTGCCAACCTTGTTTCAAACGTAAATGCAGATTGCATAAAAATATTAATGCTTGTACTAATTTTCCTAATCCGAAAGATGTTCTGGAAGTCGTAAAAAGCTTGATATTTCAATAAAATTATTGTATAATGGTGTATAAGCTTCTGTAAGTAAAAAATTGATTAAAAAGGGTATTAATGGGTCTATTTGATAAATTTAAGGAAGTAACAAGAAAAGTTTCTGAAGTTGAAAATAATATTTATCATGAAAAACGTGATTATTTGGAGATTTACGAGCGAAATCTTGAATTAGAGCGTGAAATTGCAGAACGAACAGAAGAATTAAATGATGCAAATAAAAGAATGTTCACCCTTCAACACATATGGGATATGATGAATTCTTCAACCCCTTTGGAAAATGTTCTTGAAGCGATTGTAAATAGTACCCAAGGCGAACTTGGGTATATGCATTGTGCAATTATAAGAAAATGTGTTGATGAAAACGGTGATTATTTACATATTATTGCCCAATCAAATGATTCGCTTATTGAAAGATTGAATAATATGATAGGAACACCAGGAATACAAACAAGACGGTTGAATTATTCTCAAGATAGTATTTATTCCGATACAATGAAGCAAAGAGTTATTATTCAGTCAAAATCTATAGATTTATCCCTAAAATCTGTTTTACCCGAGTTGTCAGATGAAACAGTAACAAAGATTTTAACTAACCAACCAATAAAATCAATTATTGTAGTTCCATTAATTGCTCAGAAAAAAGAATTTGGGTGGTTTTGCGTATTTTCTGCACGTGAAGAATTGGCAAGTGCCGAAATGGATTTTCTTTCATTATTTGCAAAACAAATTGAAATGGCTATTACAATTGCCGATTTGTTTCAGGCGGTAAGAGAACAAGCTGTGACAGATGCTTTGACAGGTTTATATAACAGAAGATATTTTGAAGAAGCTTTAGAAAAAGAAGTTCAGCGTACAAAACGTCAACAACAGCCATTTTCAATTATCGGTATTGATTTGGACTTTTTGAAAAAAATTAATGATACATATGGACATACTTTTGGTGATTTGGCAATAAAAACTATTGCAGAAGTGTTAAAATCTAATGCCCGATCTGTCGATGTCCCTGCTCGTATTGGCGGTGAAGAATTTAATGTCCTTCTGCCCGGAATAAATTCAGAAGGCGCAATGGTAGCGGCAGAAAGAATTCGTAAATCAATAGAATCTGTTGAAATTGATACAATAGGACATATTACGGGGAGTTTGGGGGTCGCAACGTATTTTGAACATACTGATAATGTAGAAGAATTATTAGAACTTACAGATCAAGCAATGTATGCTTCAAAACGTAACGGAAGAAACAGAGTTACTCTTGCAAAACCTGTGACAGAAACTTCTTGGCAAGAAATTGCGGTTAATACATTTATAGACATATTGTCAAAGAACAGAATTCCTAAAGCTCGGCATTTGTCAAAAGAATTATGTGAAAAGCTTAGTGCTCCTTCAAATAAAGATGAAGTATCTAAAGATGCATTATATACAGTTGCGGATATGCTTACAAAATTGTACAATCCGATGCATACTCCCGGTGTAATTAAAAATAAAGTAATTATGGCGGTAAGTCTTGCAAAAAGATTTGATATTCCAAAAGCTGATATTGATAATTTAAAAGTTGCGGTTCTTCTTTATGATATAGGAAATTTAATGCTTCCTGATGAAATTTTGCAAAAAGCTACCCCTTTAACAGATGATGAACGTAACAAAATTAAAAATCACCCTATTATTGCGGCAAGAGAAATTTTAAAACCAATATCATATATTCAAGATGTTTTACCAATTATTGAGCATCACCATGAAAATTGGGACGGGACGGGTTATCCTAATAAGCTTGCACATGATAAAATTCCGCTTACATCTCAAATTATATTGATTATAGACGAATATTTTGCATTAATTGAACACCGACCATATAGAACAAAGCTTTCAAGTGTTGATGCTTTGAATATTATTAAAGCAGATACCGGTAAGAAATGGAATGAAGCTTTGGTTAAAGAATTTATTTCCTTAATTGAGCATGATATAGTTTAATCATCATGAAGGAAAAAGACCTTATATCTGTTATAAAAAATACGTTAAATTCGAATTATATCGGAGATGATTGTGCGTATTTAAAAGATTTAGATATAGTTATAACTCAAGATAGTCTTGTAGAAGGTGTACATTTTTCTTTAGATTTTATAACTCCTTATCAATTGGGTTACAAATCTGTTATGGTAAATATTTCAGATATTTCTGCAAGTGGAGCTGAACCAAAATATTTAACTATTGCTTTATCAATGCCCAAAAAAGTAACAGATAAAAATTTTGTAGAAGAATTTTATAAGGGTGCAAAATCTGCTTGTCCTAATGGGGTAGAAATTGTAGGCGGGGATATTACGGGAGCAGATAAGGTATTCATCTCCGTTTGTGCAATAGGGAAAACTCAAGGTCGTAATATTTCTTCCCGTTCAAATGCTAAAATCGGCTATAAAGTTGTGGTAAAAGGTGAACATGGCACCTCCGGCGCAGGCTTGAAATTATTGCTGAATCGAGAAAAATCTGAAAATAAATTCACTAAAGCTCATTTAATGCCGAAAGCACAGGTTGAATTCGGCAGACAAATCGGAGAAAGTGTTAAAGAAGAATATGCAATGATGGATACGTCAGACGGTTTAATGGACGCTTTATCAACTATTGCAAATAATAGCGGAGTTTTATTGGATATAGATTTTGATAAAGTTCCAATTGATAATGATATAAAACAATTTAGTAATTGGAAAGAATTGGTGCTTTTTGGAGGGGAAGATTACGGAATTGTTGCGGTAATCCCCGCAAGATACCATACTGATGGTACTGTTATAGGTACTGTTAAGGAAGGTTTAGGAGTTGATTTAAAGATTGACTGTAACAGCTTTCATTATAGCCAAAAAGATGTCGAAGAAAAAATATTCAATCATTTTACGAATGGAGATTAGATGAAATATTCACTAATAATAACAGCAGGCGGAACGTCCTCACGGTATGGAAATACAAATAAACTTCTTGAAAAAATAAATGGTAAGGAAGTTATAAAATATACTGTTGATGCGTTTTTAAATGAAGTTGACGAAATAGTAATTAGTGCTAACGAATCAATAATAAATATTTTGACAGATTATTTTAAAGATTTTGATAAAATAAAAATCATAAAAGGCGGTAAAACAAGACAGGAATCCGTATATAATGGTTTACAAATTGCTAATTGCGATTATGTTTTAATTCATGACGGAGCAAGACCGATTTTAACAAAGGAAATTATAAAAAATGTCAAAACATCAGTTCAAGAAAAAAAAGCTGTATCTGTTATGACAAAAACAATTGATACGATTAAAGAAGTTTCGCCGGACGGTAAAATTATAAAAACTCTTGACCGTTCAAAATTGTATAATACTCAAACCCCTCAAGCTTTTGAGTTTAATCTTATTAAAACTGTGCATGAAAAATTATCAGGGCAGAATTTCACAGATGATGCAGGCATGGTTGAGGCTTTGGGATATGATGTTTATATAGTTGATGGTGATTACAGAAATATAAAAATAACTACAAAATCTGATATTGATATTGCAAAAAATTATTTGTAATAAAGTCAGAAATTTGTAGCTGAAAGAGTCTTTTTGTTGTATTATTAAAAAGATACATTTCAAAGGATAATAGATGAAGAGTTCTAAATTCTCAGCGATTGTAATTGGCAGTGGTATTGCAGGATTATATTCAGCATTAAAAATTGAACAACAGATAGATTTACCTGATGGAATTTTATTAATTACTAAATCAAAGCTTGGAGAAAGCAATTCTTACTATGCCCAAGGCGGTATGGTTGCGGTTTTAAAAGATAATGAAAAGGATTCTGTAGATTCTCATGTTTCAGATACCATAAAAGCCGGAGCAGGTCTTAGCGAAATTGATACAATAAAATTTATAAGTGAAAATTCAGATAAAGTTGTAAAAGATTTACTAACATTTGGTGTTGATTTTGACAGAGATGAAAATGGAAATTTCACTTTGACTAAAGAAGCAGCACATAGTGTTAATAGAATTTTGCATTCAGGCGGAGATGCGACAGGCAGAGAAATGGAAATTGCTCTATGTAATGCAGTAAAATCAAATAAAAACATTCATCTTTTTGAAAATACAACTGTTGTGGATTTATTGTCCGATGGAGTTGAATGCGGGGGAGTTGTTGTTTTAAAAGAAAGTGGTGAATATGAAGCGATTTATTCTCATACTGTTGTTTTAGCTGCAGGCGGTTTGGGACAATTGTATAAATATACTACAAATCCTGTCGGCGCAACAGGAGATGGTTTTGCTTTAGCATTCAGAGCGGGAGCAGTATTGCAGGATATGGAGTTTGTTCAATTTCACCCGACAGCTCTTGCCTTTGATGATAAAATTAACCATAATCGTTTTTTGATAAGCGAAGCCGTTAGAGGCGAAGGCGCAAAACTTTGTGATAAATCAGGATTTGAATATATGGCAAAATATCACCCAAAACGTGAACTTGCACCTCGTGATATTGTTGCAAGAGCAAATTTTTGCCAAATGCGGGATAATAACGAACCTAACGTTTATTTAAATGCATCTGTTATTGATAAAGACAAACTATTAAAGCGTTTCCCGACTATTGCAAAAAAATGCTTGGAACATGGTATAGATATTACAAAAGATTTAATCCCTGTTGCTCCTGCAGCACATTATTTTATGGGCGGAGTAAAGACTAATTTGTGTGGTGAAAGTTCAGTGAACGGACTCTATGCAATAGGTGAAGTGTCATCAACAGGTTTGCATGGCGGAAACAGACTTGCAAGTAACTCTCTTTTGGAATGTGTCGTTTGTGCGTACGAAGTTGCTGAATTTTTGAAAAATAAATTGTTAACTCAAAAAGATTTTAATAAAGATATTTTTGATGAAATAATTTCAAAATATGATTCAAAAGTTGAATTTACCAAAATTGACGTAAAAAATTTGAAATTTAGACTTCAAGATATTATGTGGGCAAATGTTGGAATTTTTAGGAGTGAACAGACTTTAAAAAAAGCATCAATTGAATTAGATGAGCTTTCAAAAGAATTTTCAAGAGTGTATAAATGTTTATCTAAAGATGAATATGAATTTAGAAATATGCTTGTAACTGCAAAAATTATTGTAAAATCTGCATATAACCGCAAAGAATCGCGTGGTGCTCATTATCGTACAGATTTTTTGGAAAGCAATAATGAATGTGAACACAGTTTGGTAAGCAAAAATAAAGGAGAAATATATTTTGTTAAGTAGTTTTTATGTTGAAGATCATGTGAAATCAGCTTTAATGGAAGATATAGGATTTGGTGATGTTACAACCGAAAGTATTGTAGATGAAGACACAATTTTTAAGGCTTCACTAGTTTCCAGATGTGAAGGTATAGTTTGCGGGCTTGATGTTTTTAAAACAGTTTTCAAAGTTTTATCAGATAAAGTAGAAGTTAAATTGTTATTTAAAGATGGTGATGAAATAAAAAAAGGTGATGTTTTAGCAACTCTGACAGGTCCGGGTAAATATTTACTTTTGGGAGAAAGAGTTTCTCTAAATTATGTTCAGAGAATGAGCGGAATTGCAACAGAAACTAACAAATATAAAAAAGCAATCGGTGATTTGCCTTGTAAAATTGTTGATACAAGAAAAACAACCCCAAACTTTAGAGCTTTTGAAAAATATTCGGTTAAGGTTGGCGGCGGAGCATTGCACAGATTTAACCTTTCAGATTGTGCAATGATAAAGGATAATCATATTCAAGTTGCGGGTTCTGTTACCAATGCTGTGAAAATGGTAAAAGCAAATCTTTCTCATGCTCATAAAATTGAACTTGAATGTGATACGATTGAGCAAATTAAAGAAGCATTGCCTTTGGGAGTTGATATTGTCATGCTTGATAATATGACACTTGAACAAATGAAGGAAGCTGTCGAATTAATAAACGGCCAAGCAATTGTTGAAGCAAGCGGAGGGGTTAATTTGGATACTGTTAAGGCAATTGCACAATGCGGCGTTGATATAATCTCGTCAAGTGCTATTGTTGCAAAAGCTCCTGCTCTTGATATTGCACTTGATATGTAGAGGTAAGCAAAACTTTTATTCAAAATTTAATAATTCGGAGGGAGTTACTCCGATAACATCAGCTATGATTTTTAATTTTGACAGGGTAATATCTGTTCTTGCAGTTTCAACCATAGAAATTGTGGAGCGAGAAATTCCTTCAATGTCGAGAAAATCGTCTTGTTTTATATGTTTAATTTTTCTTATTCTCTTTAAATTTTTTGCAAATTTTTGTAAATACTCCTTGTTCATTACAAAATTATCAGCTATACTGACATTAATTAAAATCAGTGTGATTGACATTTTTTAATGGAGGTAAAAATGGGTTTAGCTAAAAGTAAATGGGATAAAGCTAGGGGTAAATATAATTGGGAGAGTGGACAAACTGTTAACTTATCTGCCCCGATGGGGGAAGTGGCACGAAGTGCCGTAGGGGAAATTTTCCGTAGGGTTGCTTTTACGTTAGCAGAAGCACTCATAACAATCGGCATAATCGGAGTTGTTGCGGCGTTAACTATTCCGGGATTGATTAATAATTACAAGGCTAATAGGTTAAGAACGCAATTTTTAAAATCTTATTCGACAATTCAGCAAGTATTTAAACGAATAGAGACTGATGATATCTCGCTTGATTCTTCAAGTTATGCCGGTAAATCTTTTTACAAAATATTTATGAATTACTTAAACGGTGCAGCTGATTGCGGTTCGTATGGCGAGAATTGTTTTGGAGTTGAATTAAGAAATTATTATAAAAATTTAAATGGCAGTATAGCATTTGGCGGATCTATTGATGATGGGGTTATATTATTGCAAGATGGAACGGTTTTAATGTTTGATAATTATAGTGGTGCTGATATTCTAATATCGGCGGATATAAACGGTTATAATGACGGTCCGAATAAATTTGGATATGATGTTTTTATGTTCCAAATGGTAGATGAAGTACTGAAAGCTATGGGTGAAAAAGGTACAAATTATACAAATATTAACAGTTATTGTAATGTGCAGTCACAAAGCGGTTATAACGGTATTTCATGTGCATATAGGGCAAAAAATGAATCGGATTATTTTAAACGGATTGTTAGATTAGTCAAATAATTATTAACAATTTCAATAACTTCATTTTTAACCTCTTGAATTGATTTTGTTGAATCAATAACTTTAATTCGATTGGGTTCTTGTTTTGCAAGTTCAAGATAACCGTTTCTAACCCTGTTAAAGAATTCAATACCTGAATTTTCCATTCGGTCTTTAACATTACCGACACGTTTCATTGAAGTTTCTATATCAACGTCAAAGACAAGGGTAATATCCGGGGTTTTTCCTCCTGTAGCAAGTTTATTCAAAGATTTTATTTCTTCTATATCTAAGCCCCTGCCGTAACCTTGATATGCTACAGAACTGTCCGTATGTCTGTCACACAATACAATTTTACCTTGCTCAATTGCAGGGTTGACTATGGTATCGATATTTTGAGCTCTGTCAGCCAAAAATAAAAAAGATTCACAGCGATTTGAAACTTCGCCGTCGTAATTAAGCAGTATTTCTCTAAATTTTTCACCTAAACCTTTTGCACCCGGTTCACGAGTTAAAATAACGTCATATCCTTTACTTGATAAATAATCTTTCAAAAGATTTAATTGAGTAGTCTTACCGCAGCCGTCAGCACCTTCAAATGTAATAAATAAACCTTTTCCCATAAAGTAATTATAACACACGCAAAAAAATAAAGCAGCCCGTAAGCCGCATTTTGTTTTAGGTAATCATCTATCTTGTATTAGGATTACTCCTAATCTCCAGCGATTTCTTCCGAAGTGGGCGAACAACCTTTAAAACCTTCGACTCAATCTTGCACCCGACCGGGGTTTACCTAGCAGGTACCTTCCGATACCTCTGGTGAAGCTCTTAACTCACCGTTGCACCATCGCCTGTGATAACTAGTTTTATTAGAATGAGGGCTAACCCCTCACCCTGCCCTCTCCCCAAGGAGAGGGGAAAGTTATCCATTGGCAGTCTACATTTCTGTGGCACTATCCGCCAATTCGCATCGCCCGGAGTTTCTCCGGCGGTCTGTTCTTGGGTGTACGGACTTTCCTCACCTGAATTGATTTCAGGCGCGATTACCCGACTGCTTTATTTAATTATATTGTCATGCTGAATTTATTTCAGCATCTGTCATTGTTACTCATCTTCAGCGTTTGAATTTTTGTCGCTTGTGATATTTCGGTTAACTTTTATAGCATTTATTGCCCAAACATCAGACGCATTTACAGTAACTTGACCGTTGCCTTTAATTGTCATTTGAAATCTGTCAAAACCTGAAGTTCTGCCTGAACAATTGCTATCATCTCCACCAAGTTCTGCAACATATGCATAACCATTTCCGCCGCAATTCGGTTTTCCGTCTCCGTTAACGTCTACGGTTAATTTTATAGAACCTCCGTCTGATGCTGTTGAATCAAATGATGCACTTGTAAATGCCCAATTCATTCCGTCAGGAGTTGAAAATGAAGCATTTGTATTAACTCCAAGACCTAATTTATCTTTAAACAGTGTGTATAATTTATTTGCTGCAGCTTCACTGCTTTGAGTTGTGTGAGATTCGTTCCAGTTTGAACAATTTATTGAACCTGCCGCATCATCAAAACCAATTCTTTTATCTGAAGTTGATGCGGTTTTATCAGGATAACAAGCTTCGTCATTTATTAAGTCGCTCAATACTGTTTGAACAGTGTAATAAGCCCTTTTAGCCATAAGCGTATTTTGGTTAGGCATCATATTAAATATTACAGGTAATAATATTGCGGTTAATATGGCAATAACACCCAGAGCAACCAATAATTCCGTCAATGTAAAAGCTTTATTTAATCTTTTCATTTCTCTTAATCCTCTATCTTTTAAATAAATACAAGTATATTATATCATATGAGGTTGTATTTTTCAATACAATATGTTATACTGGTAGTAGTTGCAGGTTAAATAAGAAGAACAGATTGTAAAATTTTGTTAATATAATAGCAAAATAATCCGTTCAGACGAGTTAATACTCTATCACACATTTTATAATGTGCATGATAGTAAACACGAATATTTGAGATATATTATCTTGAATATAAGCAAAAGGGTTAGAAAGTATGGTAGATAACCGATCTGCCGGATATTTCGGAATTGGCGGTGCTTTTAACTTTAAAAGCGGAGACATATCCGGAACAGCAGCAAAATTATCTGATGATAAAATGGGACAAGGCGGTGAATACTTCTCTCAACGCGGAGGAGAGAAAGATGCTCCTGCCCAGGAAGCTAATCCTTATATGGATCAAAGCGCGGTTTTGCGTGCAACTTTGAATTCTCTTGCAATGATGAATGTCGCAAATGTTTTGAATGCTAAAAAACGTAAACCGGTTTTAGATGAAGAAGAAAATATTACAGAAGATTTAAAAGAAATATTAAGAGTAAGACGCCTTCAAAATCATCAAAATAAACATAATGACAATGATGAAGTTGAAGAATAATTGTTATTAGCGTGACTCGCGAATAGTTTTTTACGGTATAATTACTATCTCTCCAAGGGAGAGAAAAATTTTTCTTAGTGAACGATAGTGAACTTAGAAAAATAAGAGAGGGGTTTATTGCGGTGCGCCGGTAAGCGCACCCCGCTTTTACACTTTAACTTTAGTTTTATCGGCCAATTCGCTGTCCACTCTCAAAAATACAGGGTGAATATCTTCTTTTGATATTAATTTCCCTGCTTTTATGTTGTCTGTTGTAATATCGTCTAATTTTGTTGACAAATTATAAGATAATTGTTTTGCCATATCTTGTGCAATATTTGGACAATAGGGGTAAATAAGTGCTGATATTATACACATAATTTCCAAAACTGTTGCCAAAACTTGTCCGCATTCTGTCATTTTTTCTTCTTTTGCGAGAGTCCAAGGAGCGTTGTCTGTTACAAATTTGTTTGTTGCATCAACAATACCGATAATTTCTTGTGCTGCTTCTTGAATTTCAAAATGATTAAAGTGATTTTCAACGACTTTTATTGTTCCTAATGCGGTTTTTAAAAGACTTTCTGCTTCTTTTGATCGGTTTGTCAAGAATTCTTCTTTAATTTCGCCGTCAAAATATTTAACAAGCATAGACAAACTTCTGTTTAACAAGTTCCCCATGCTGTTAGCTAAATGTGCATTAACTTTTTCTTTAAAATCCTGATCGGAATAGTTGCCGTCACGTCCGCAAGGAGCTGATGTTGCCATATAATATCTGAAAGCATCAGGGGTTGCGAGTTCAAAAGTTTCTAAAACAGATGTCGGAGAAACTACGTTACCCAATGATTTTGACATTTTAGTTTCGTCAATTGTAATCCAACCGTGTGCAAAAATATGTTTTGGCAGCGGTAAATCTAATGCCATTAAAATAGCAATCCAATAGATACTGTGGAACTTCAAAATATCTTTACCGATAACGTGAACATCAACAGGCCATAATTTGTTAAACTGTTCGGATGAACCGTCAGGATCATAACCGATTGCGGTGATGTAATTTGAAAGGGCATCAATCCAAACATAAATAGATTGTTCAGAATCATCTAATACATCAATTCCCCAGCCGACATTTTCTTTGTTTCTTGAAACTGAAATATCCTGAATATCTTCCAATTGATTTAAAACTTCATTTGCTCTGAAGCTTGGAACTATAAATTCGGGGTTTTCTTTTATATGCTTAATTATAGCTTCTTTGTATTTTGTAAGTTTGAAGAAATAATTTTCTTCTTTAACGATATCGGGCTTTTTCAAATGATCCGGGCAGAGTCCGTCTTCGGTCAAATCTTTTGGATTAAGGAAGCATTCACAGCCTGAGCAGTACCAGCCTTCGTATTCGTGTTTATAAATATCTCCTTTTTCAACGAGTTTTTTGAATATTTTTTGAACGACTTTTTCGTGCTCTTCGTCAGTTGTACGAATAAACTTACTATAATCTATCCCTAAGGCTTTCCAGGCGTCTTTGAATTTTTGAGAATTTATATCGCAAAGTTCTTTTGGGGTAATGCCTTGAGCAGCTGCAGTTTTTTGAATTTTTATACCGTGTTCGTCAGTACCGGTTAAAAAAAACATATTATCGGTTCTTTGCGAATAGTGACGTGCAATAATATCTGTCAGAATTTTTTCATAAGCATGACCTATGTGGGGTGCGCCGTTAACGTAATCAATTGCGGTCGTTAAATAATATTTATCCATTTCTTACCTCATTATTAATAATTATAGAAAAATTTTATCATAAAAATAAAAGAGTTATGTTATAAGGTTAGACATAATAAATATTATTTGTATAAAATTAAAAGATTCTAAATCACCAAGTAGGAACAGAAAATTACGTTTCGCAAGCTCAACTAATTTTCTAGTCAGTTCAGAATGACAAAATTTTTTTTAATAAGCGGGGCTATGCGCCCCTGCCCCCGTTAATATTTTTGCTCCGCAGGGTCCTCCGGACGGGGGCACTTTTGGTGTCAAAAGTGCCTCAAAACCAGCGATACGCTGCGTTCACTAATAATAGCAACGGTTCAACTTGAGGTGGACAAACTCACTTTTATGTCACCCTGAATTTAATTCAGGGTCTATAAATTCTGTCGTTCAAACAATGTCCACCTTTGTTGTTGTTTCACCTGCTATTATTGTTCA
>JAFUSQ010000039.1 GCA_017467605.1 bacterium
ACTGTCTTGGATTTGCTCCACGCTCGAAAAGTTTCGCAATTGCAACTTCGTTGCAGTTTGCTCAATTTTCTCGCTATCCGGACTCGCTTTGCTCCGTCCGTCCGCAAATCCGCCGTCGTTCGTGCTCGCAATGACGGTACTTTTACCCCTATTTCCCGTTTTTCGTTTATTATTCATTATTTCCTCCTTTGTTAACTTATAAAACAATATCTTGGTATATTCGCCATGATATTAGTCTATTAATCAAGTTTTGTCAAGTTCCAAAGAATATAAATAGAATGTAATTATGATAAAAATCAGACTTAGGGAATTGATGTGGGATAAAAATATTTCTGCCGTTGATATTCAGCGTGAAACTGGAATCCACGCTACAACCATATCGAAAATAATAAACGGTAAACATACAAACTTCGGACTTGACACGGTCGATAAACTTTGTACGGTTCTTGACTGTAAAATACAAGATTTGTTAAAGTTTGAGCGTGTAAACAAATAATTTATTATAATGTATAAATCTTTCGGGTAATTTTTTATTTAATTTATAAGTTAAGTTAAACTTATGAATTATGTAAATAAATTGTTAGAGGCTCTTGGTGAAAGTGTTGCACTTGAACCTGATCAATGGAGTGTAGAACATCAATATGTTTCCGGTTTAAAAAAATGGGTTGCAAATATTGTTCCGTCCGAGCTTCTTGTAAAAAGCGTTAAAAATGCTATAGAATCGGTGGTTACTCTATGTGAATGCACTACTTTTTATAAAAATTTCCCTGATATAATTGAAGCTCCAAATTACGGTGATAAATGGGGAGTTCGTGCGAATTATATTGAAATAAACAATCGTGCAATTGCTGAAATGCACAAAAATTTAACCAGAAACGGAATTTTGAGTTCAATAAAAATAATTCCTGCAATTCCGCCCTCTGCTAAAAGCTGGGCAAATTGTGTTATTCTATCACAAATTTTTCCGAATATTTACGGCGACGGATATAATAAACCGTCAAATGAAGAAAACTCAATTTACGGAATTAAGCTTGGTTTAGGATATAGTCAAAATATAATAAATTTTGAAATCGCTGATAAAATTTCTCCTGATGAACAATTCAGAGCTTTTAACGATATTGCGCATTTTCATGGTTTAAAGACAGGTTTTCGAACAGTAATTTCAGCCGATCAAATAAAGGTTTGTGCACCTTATAAGGACGATATTACTTTTGATTGGAATAACCCTGAACATGTGGAATTATTTATAAAAGAACACGTAGATTTAATTAATACAGGTTTTGAGGCTATTTTTATTGACTCTGCAAAGCATATTGGCGGATATGATATGGCAAATTATACCGGAGTCGGAGCATTGCCTGAATATGAACAAATGCAATATATATTGCACGAAATAAGACTTCGTTCAGGGAAAACTACACTCAGTTTTGTTGGTGAAAAAAGTACCGGTGATTTTAAAAGGTATGAAAAATTAGGCCTAACATCAGGTACCGCTTTTATTGAACCTGATAATTATGATGAAGTTAAGCATTGGTCTATTAATATGAAATATGAACAAGAGTATACCCCCGGAATTGAAGTCTCAAACGACAATGATGAGGGGGGAAGAAGCTATGAACAAAGGCTAAATCGAATTAATAATTCTCTTTTTGCTTACGAGTATCCGAGTGATAAACTCCCCAGTTTTATGCAAATGGAGGACTTATTCCCCCTAAGATATGACACAAACACTCATCAATTAATGATGACAAATCCTTCATTTTCTCTAGATGGAACTCCTTTTAGCCATTGGGAAAATCTTTTTGCAAAAGATGACGGTAGAGAATACAACAGAAAAGTTGCAGAATTATTTGTACACGCCCAAAATTTGTAAATATTTTTAATTAACTTTTTATGTCCAATTTGAGTTGATATTTTTCTTTAAATTTTTACCCTGAATTTATTTCAGGAACTACTACAGACGCACCACTTACTGCCAGTTTTGTTTTATAAAAATTGAACTTGTTCATGTTGTTTTTTTGCAATATGCACGATTGGTTCAGAATATGTGTCAACTTTAAAAATATGTTTTAAAAAACCTATTTGCTCGGGTTGATTTTGTGTTAAGTTTTTCCACATTTTTAATATTGTATTTTCATCTCTATAATCTTGTATAAAATCATATTTTGATGTTCCAACAACAGTAATATTGTCCATAGAAAGTTGTTCAGGATAAATATATTCAAGTGCAACTTTACGTTGTTTATATAATTTTGATGCTAATGCACTATCACCTAAGGCCACTTTTGTGTACGAGTGCATACCATTTCTTCCACCACCAGTATTATCTCGAATAACTAATTTCCCAACATCCATTTTTGATGTTGGAATTCTTAATAAAATAGCTTCACTTCCATCTCTGTTAACAACTAGTGATAATAATAAACCTAAATTTCTTCTACCGTCAAAATCTTTGTATTGCTTAAGCATATTTTGCATTTCAAACATATATACTCCATCTCCGCGAGGACAATCTTGCGATATTCTAAGATATCCGTCTTGAAGCATTTGATTATAATTTTTTCTTGTTGTCAAGTGATATAAATAACGTGGGATTTTATGCTTACCTACTACTTTTTGGGAAATATTTGCCCCTGCCCATAAATTCATTCTAATCAACTTATTCATTCGCTCTTTAAATGCATTGTGAGTACAAAAATAATCCCAACAATCATTAAATTCACCTATTTGAGGTTCTTTCCCTAAAATTTGCTCGTACATTTTTGAAATTTGTCTATGAGCTTGACCGAAATGTTTTATACCGGTTGGATATTGATAAGATGTTATTATATTGTTTCCTAGCCTAAATAAATTATTCATATATTGCTTGTTACTTTACTATATACTATGTTATTCCTCATAAATATAGTCAATATATTAAATTGCCTTTTGAAATAGAATTGTTACAAAATTGTTATATTATGCAACTTTAAGATTATAACCTATGTTTTTAAGCTTTTTACTAAGGCATTAATTCGTGCAACTCGTTATCCGGCAAAAATTTCGTAAAATTAAAAACTCTGCCGCTGACATATTGAGCCAAAGAATTATTCATATATTCTTTTTTTATTCTACATCTTTTAATTGTTCTAATATTAACCTTGCAATATATTGAAAAAAAAAGAACTTTATAAGATAATCTTTGTGTGTAGCTTATTGAAGTATATGCAAATATGGTAACAAATACAATTAAGAATATAGCGGGGATAAGATAATGGATATTTTCTCGATTTTCACATTATGCGGGGGGCTTGCGTTTTTTTTATACGGAATGATAGTTATGTCTGCGGGGTTGGAAAAAATCTCCGGAGGAAAACTTGAAAAACTTTTAGAACAATTGACTTCAAATCCTGTCAAAGGTTTTTTGGTCGGGATTGGTATGACTATTGCAGTTCAGAGTTCATCTGCCGTATCGGTTATGCTTGTAGGTTTTGTAAATTCGGGGATTATGAAGTTATCTCAAACTATTGCAATAACATTAGGTTCAAATATTGGAACAACCGCAACTTCATGGATTTTGAGTTTATCAGGTATTCAAAGTACGAATTTCTTTTTAAGGCTTTTAAAGCCTGAATCATTCTCACCTATTTTGGCATTGATTGGTGTAATTCTTCTAATGACAACAAAAAACAACTATTCAAGACGTAAGCCGGTAGGTTCTTTTTTGATAGGTTTTGCTGTTTTAATGTTTGGAATGGGCTTGATGTCATCATCAATGAGTCCTTTGGCACATGACCCTAATTTCTCTCAAATTTTAACAATATTCAAAAATCCGATACTTGGGTTACTTGTCGGGTTAATTGTTACTGCGATAATTCAAAGTTCGGCAGCCTCTGTCGGTATGCTTCAGGCATTGTCTATGACAGGCAGTATTCCTTATGTTGTTGCTGCTCCGATTGTTGCGGGCCAAAATATCGGAACTTGTGTAACTGCTTTGTTGTCAAGTATAGGGGTTAATACTAATGCTAAAAAAGTAGCCGCAATGCATATTATATTTAACATAACAGGGGCTATAGCATTCTTAATTTTATACGAAATTTTTATACATTTTATAAATCCGTTGACCGGCATGTCAAATCCTTTTGGAATTGCTATTGTTCATACTGTTTATAATATAGTCACGGTAATCGTTTGTTTTCCATTAAGTAAAATTTTAATGAAATTTGTGGATTCAATTATTAAAGACAAGCATGAAGAAAAAGAAGTTATACTTGATGAACGTTTGTTATTAAATCCGTCAATAGCCATTGCACAATGCTACAAAGCTACCGGTACAATGGCAAAAATTACAAGAGAAACACTTACCTTATCTGTTAGAATGTTAAAACATTACAATCCTAAAGCTGCTGAAGTTATTAATAAAAATGAAGTTCTCATTGATAAATATCAGGATACTCTTGAAACATTCCTGCAAAAACTCTCTGCAAGAGAACTCTCTGAGGAAGATAGTAACAGAATTTCACAACTTGTCTTATCAATTTCAGACTTTGAAAAGATTGCCGATCATGCAATCCATATTTTAAATATTGCAACAACAATGAATACTAAAGAATGGACGCTTTCTCCCGATACAATTGATGAACTTAAACGAGTAGTCAACGCAGTAAAAGAAGTCTTTGATGTAACGGTAAACGCTTTTATTTATCAAGATTTAGCTTCCGCATATCATGTTGAACCTTTAGAGCAGGTTGTTGATGATATTGCATACTTTGCGAAGAAAAATCATATTAAACGTGTTAAATCAGCAAAAGCACATATAAAAAGAGGCTTTGTTTATGCTGAAATTCTGAATGATTTGGAAAGGATTTCTGACCATTGTTCAAATATTGCAACAAATACAATTCAATCAATGAATGTTTCAATACCTAAACATATACTTAAAAATCAGCTAAAAGAAGCTGACATTGGCGAATTTAGTACAAAAGTTCAAGAATTCAGAGAAAAGTATGCGGTTGAGCCGATAAGTATATAGACGGGTTCGTCATTTTATGATAAGACTAATATATTGCGATCTTTCGCTATTGCTCAAGATGACAGGTTTGTCATTTTGAGGGTGAAGCCCGAAAAATCGCAAAAATTAACAAATAAATGAATACCGGAGAATATATGGTTATTTTATTAACAAAAGAAAATGAAAAACTTACGCAATGTGCTATTCACCCTGTTTCAATTGCAGAAGCCGATAGTTTACACAGGGTTAAACCTGTTACGTTATTTAATCATATGCAGGAACTTGCTGCTTCGTCAATTGAAAAATATAATATTAAATTCGGTTGGAGTGAACTTTTAAAACATGGTTATGCTTGGTTTTTAATAAGATATAGAATTGAATTTGACTCTTTCCCGACTGATGTATCGGAAATAAAAGTTTTGACCGAAAGCCGCGGCTGCAAAAGAATGAATGCTTATCGTGATTTTGAAGTTTTTGACAATAAAACAGATAGCAGGATTTTAAGAGGAACATCAAGTTGGTTTATTGTTGATATAGAAAATAAATCAGTAGTGAATATCCAAAAAGAATTTCCCGAATTCATGGAATTTAATGAACGCGAAGATGATCTTAAACTTCAAAAATTAAAATCTTTAGATAGGGTAGACTTTGAGAAAATTTTTCATGTTAGATATGATGATTTAGATATTAACAATCATGTTAATAATACGGTATATATAAATTGGGCGTTAGAAGCTCTTGATTATGAATTTAGAACATCTAACAATTTGAAAAATTTAGATATATATTTTAAACATGAAGTTAAATATGGCGAAGATGTTATTTCACAAGTAAAAATTGACAAAGAAGCAAATACAACCGAACATGTTATAAAATGTGCATCTACCGGTGAAGAACTTTGTTTATTAAGAGCAGAATTTGTAAAAATATAAATATTTGTGCTACAATCTGTTGAGAAAAGACCATAGGGAGACACTAGAATGAAAGAAAATGTTTTATCAAGACTGGATATAAATACAAGATTATACGGCGAAAGAATCGCTCTCGGAAAAAGAAACAGATATGGTTGGAAAGAGCTAACATATAAAGGTTTAGGATTATTAACTAAACAATTGGCGAGCTACTTAATTCACGATTTGCAAATGCAAAAAGGAGACAAATTAGCAATATTGTCTGAGTCAATGCCGGAGATGGGAGCTTGTTTATTCGGCTCTGTAATTTCAGGCATGATAACAGTTCCGCTTGATAATAAACTTACAATATATGAGTTAGAATCAATTTTATCAAGTTGTCAGCCGTCTGTTATGACTGTTTCACAGGCAAATCTTGAAAAAGCAATCGAACTTCAAAAAAGAATTTCTTCAATAAAACATATAATAGTTATGGACGAACCTATGTTTAATTCTCCATATCCGAGTTTATACAGTTTACCGACAGGCAGAGAATGTAAATGGCGTCATCGTTCTTTAAAAGACACTGCTTTGATTATATACACATCAGGTACAACAGGCGCGCCAAAAGGTGTTCAAACAACATTTGGAAACATGATTACTCAAGTTCTTGAAATGTCAAAAGTATTACCTGATATTTTGCCTCAAGAATGCGTAAATTTGCTTTCAATATTACCAATGAATCACTTGTTTGAATTAACTGTCGGTTTTGCAGCATTCTTAAACAGAGGCTCTTCAATATATTATCCTCAGAGTTTGAAACCGAACGATATTCTTGCTGATATGAGAGAAAAGAAAATAGATTTTATGATTGTTGTACCGGCGTTTTTAAAGCTTTTGAAAACAACAATTGAAGCAGATATTCGTTCTTGGTCAGATGATGAAAAATTATTGTTTGAAAAATCATATGCGGCAGCGGAATATATTACTGATTATTCAATAAGACGTCAATTATTCAGAAGCATACTTGCAAAATTTGGAGGAAATTTCTACGGATTTATTGCTGGTGGTGCACCTTTAGATCCGACTGTGGGCGAATTTTTTGAAAGAATTGGTATAAAAGTATTCCAGGGCTATGGACTATCAGAAACAAGTCCTGTAATTTCAATGGATAGAGGTGATGACAGGAAATTAACTTCTGTCGGCCCGGTATTAGATTCTTATGACGCAAAAATCGACCCGGAAACAGGTGAATTGTTGGTCAAAGGGCCTTCTGTTATGAAGGGTTACTATAACAATCCTGAAAAAACTGCAGAAGTTTTAGAACCCGACGGCTGGTTCCATACAGGAGATAAAGCTGAGTTTGATGCCGATGGAAGATTATACATAACAGGCCGTATAAAGAATTTAATCGTACTGTCAGGTGGTAAAAAAGTTTTCCCAGAAGAAGTCGAAACTGTTCTTGAAAATAACCCGAATTTTGCTGAAATTTGTGTATTTGGTGCAACAAGAAAAACCGGTGCAAAAGACGGTACCGAGGAAATTATGACGGTTATTGTACCGACTCAGGAAGTTTTAGAAAAATATTCTAATGATGATGAATTACAAGACTTTATTGTAAAAGAAGTAAAAGCTTTATCTGTTCAACTTGCGCCGTACAAACGCCCTGTTAATATAGTTGTAAGAAAAGAACCTTTACCCAGAACTTCAACAAGAAAAGTTAAGCGCAATGTCGTAAAAGAAGAAACTTTAGTTTAATTAGATATAACAAGAAATAGGGCAAGCACTATTAAGTGCTTGCCCTATTATCTTTTATTAGTGGTTGTAAAATTATTTATTGTTTAATTTTTCTATTAGGTATTCAAATTCCGGAAAAGAAATATTAACCCATTCAAATTCATTTATTAAAATTTCTTTTTCGCAAATTAACCCTGCAACATATAAGCTCATTGCAATCCTATGATCGTTGTAAGTTCGCACTTTATGCCCGCCCTTTAAATTTAATTTACCCCTGATAATCATACCATCTTCGGTTTCTTCAATATCAGCACCGAGTTTTTTTAACTCAGAAACAATTGTTTTAATTCTGTCGGATTCTTTATTACGCAAATCTTGAGCATCTTTAATGATTGTTTCACCCTGTGCTTGGGTAGCTAAAACTGCCAAAACAGGAATTTCATCTATCAATTTTGGAATAATTTCGCCTGATATTTCGCACGAATGCAGTTCGGAATATTCAACTTGAATATCTCCAACATATTCACCGCAGACTTCTCGTTTATCTAAAATTTTAATATTTCCGCCCATCTGTTTCGCGACTTCTATAATGCCTGTTCGTGTTGGATTTAAACCGACATTTCTCAATATTATTTTAGAATTTGGGACAATAAGACCGGCGGCAATAAAAAACGCTGCAGACGAAACATCTCCGGGAATAGTCATTTTAATTGGTTCTAATTTGGAACTTCTTATAGCTGCGGAAGTTCCTTCCGAAATAATATCTGCCCCCATTGATTTGAGCATAAGTTCGGTATGATTTCGCGATAAGTAAGGTTCTGTAAATTTTGTTACTCCGAAATCTTTCGTATTTAATCCTGCTAAAAGAACGCATGATTTAACTTGTGCCGAAGAAATTTTTGATTTGTAATCAATAGAATTTAAATCACGACCATAAATTTTTAATGGCGCTTTATAATTATCAGAGTCTATTTTTGCACCCATTAAAGATAATGGTTCTATTATTCTTTTCATTGGGCGATTTGATAGGCTTAAATCACCGGATAATACAGAATTGAAATTTTGTCCTGCCAAAACTCCCGCAAGCAAACGCATTGTAGTACCGGAATTCCCGCAATCTAAAATGTTACTTGAAGGATTTAATTTGCCGTTTGAAATTACTGTTAAACAATCGTTATCCTGTTCAATCTCTACCCCAAGTTTTTTGAATATGTTAAGAGTGGATTTTGGGTCTTGTCCGTCAGAAAAGTTTTTAATAGTAGATTTCCCGCAAGCAAGAGAAGAAAAAATTATTGCTCTATGTGAAATTGATTTATCGGAGGGAACAATTATTTCACCTTGTAAAGCGTTCTTTGCTTTAGATACCGTTTTTTGCATAGCTTAATATTAACATAAAATCCTCTGTTTAAATCATTACAATTTTTCTATCTGTGTTATTGTTAACTTATGAAAAAGGAAATTAAGTATTTTATTTATATAACTCTTGCCGGTTACGTTGCTATTGGTTTTGTTTCAGTTCAGACTGCGAATTTTTTGATGGCATTGCTCTTAATTCTAATGATTCCGTTTTTGATTTTAAGATGGATTTTTATGAATCAATTGTATAAATATAGTATTAATAAAGTTTCCAGACAATTTGTTCTTAATCAAAATGCGTTACATAATGAGCATTGTACAGTGATTTATACTCCTGATGAAAAAATAGTTGTAATGGATAATATTGCGGATAGGACACATGCAAAAAGAATGTTTACCTTGAAAAAAGGACAATTGAATGTGAATAGGGCTTGGAACAGGGCTTGTAGAATTTTTGACAGCTTTATAACATTAGATTCTCTGGCATCATTTTACAGATATGATACAAGAGTCGAAGTTATTACACTTGAACAAAAAATTACAGATGCACCAAAAGAACCCGTAAAAAAAGAAATTAATATTCAAAAATCAGAACAAGGACCAAGTTTTGTTGAACTTGATTCGGTAAAACCGGATCCTTTCGGACTTGGTGGAGAGAAGGCAAATGAATCCGGTGCAAGCTTTGTTGCACTCGATAATATAAAAGAACAAAAACAGTCTAAAGAGCGTGTTCAAGAAGAACCGGAATTTGTTGAAATTGGCGATATAATGTCAAAATATGACAAAAAAATTGATGTTAATAATGTTGAAGCGGGAGAACTTGCAATATTACCGGGAATTAATATTGTTATGGCAAAGAAAATTATTGAACACCGTAATCTTAACGGTTTATTTAAGACTCCGGAAGAATTTATTCAAGTTGCCGACGTAAAAGAATATTTTATTCCTAAAATTAAGTCTATGATTGTAGTTGGGGCTCCTGCTCAAAAGAAGAATAATGACGATTATAACGAAGGCAGAATTGTAGATTTTTAATGATTGAAGTTTATAAAATTATAAAAAATACAAAAGTTGAGGGTCCGGGGAATCGTTTTTGTATTTGGGTTCAAGGTTGTCAGAAGCATTGCAAAGGCTGCTGGGCAAAAGATACTTGGGAATTTGGAATCGGTAAAAAATATTCAGTAAATCAACTGTTAAACTTTATTAAATCTGAAAAAGACATAGATGGCATAACCTTTTTGGGCGGAGAACCTTTTGAGCAGGCAAAAGAACTTTCTAAACTGGCTAATAAAGTCAAAAATATGGGCTTATCTGTTGTATGTTTTACAGGTTATACAATCGAAGAATTAAAGGATAAGAATGATATTTCCGTAAATGATTTTTTGCAAAGCATTGATTTGCTTATAGATGGCGGATTTGAAGCTGACAAATTTGATCTTTCCCGACCTTGGGTTGGTTCATCAAATCAAAGATATCATTTTTTAACGGATAGATTTAGCAGGGACATAGTAAACCGGTATAAAAATAAAATAGAAGCAAGAATAAATCCAGACGGTAAGCTTGAAATAAACGGAATGGGTGATTTTGAAAAAATAAAGAAAGAGTTTTGTTTACAACTTGGGAAAAATAAAATTTAAAATAGAAGCGGGCAGACAAAATAACATTTTGTCCGCCCGCTTCTATTTTTCTATATTTTCTATTTATAATCTTTTTGGTTGGCAGTTCCTTCGCCTTTAATAACATTATAGCCTATTTCTGCGGAGTCTTGGCTATCAAGGATTACTCTATTTCCTTTACCTCCTTGAATAGATGCCTTATCTCCAAACCAACTGCTCTCATTTACTGCTAAATCAACTTTTGTATCTTGACAATCATTCAAATTAACATGGGAAACAGCATCTTTTGAAGATGAGAAGGTCGCACCCATAATATCAGTCAAGCTAAAATTGTTGTCATCGTAAAACACACCTTTATTGACATTTAATTCAATTTTTGGATTTAATATTCTCATTCGAACTCCAGCTTCTACATAATCTGTGGCACTATGTACATTTTTTTCTTGCGGAACACTTTTGGGCTGCTGTCCAAAAATTAAAGTTTCACCTGTTTTCTTTGCAGTTAATTTAAATCTTCCGTCTTGTAAAGTTTCTCCTGTAAACTGATTTGCGTTGTAAGTAACTCCGCCAAGTTGTTTTGTACTAATTGGATCACCCATAATTTTACTCCTTATCTTAATATGTAGTACCTCTGATAATATGTGTTGCAACATTACTTATCACTTGTATATATAAAAGCATTTTAAAGGTGCGAAATGATAAAATTATTAAAAATTGTTACATAACGTTACAAATATAGTCGTATATACTACAAGTACAATCGGTTGGAATATACGAATCTATCGTATAGACTCTAAGCATGATTTGTAACGAAAAAGAAATAATGAAGAAATTTGGGGAAAATGTCAAAAAATATCGTACGAGATTGGGTTTGACACAAGAAAAATTAGCTGAACTTTGTGACTGTTCTTCTCAAACTATATCCGGAACAGAAACAGGTTATAGTTTTCCGTCATCAAAAGTGTTGTTCAAATTGCCTCAAATGCTGCATATTCCGTTAATGTATCTTTTTAATTTCGGAGAGGACCCTGTAATAACCGGTAAAGAAAATGATTTTGGAATTCTGAATTATTTATCTGAACTTACGCCTGAACAAAAAGAAATTGCATTTAAAGTGATAAAAGCTATTAATGAATAGAGTAAACTTTAGTTAGCTTTATAGATTTTACCACTAATATGTTCTAAAATTTAACTATATTGTCATTCTGAACTGACTAGAAAATTAGTTGAGCTTGCGAAACGTAATTTTCTGTTGCTACTCGGTGTTTTAGAATCTGTTTAATTTATAGACCCTGAAACGAGTTCAGGGTGACAAAACTTAATTATAATAGGGAAATTATTATTGATAATTCTGGAAATTATTTACAATCTCTCTAAAATATTGTAAAATAATATCCGAAAGAGGATTTAAGAAAAATGGATAATAACACGATTACACAACTATCTCGACTTTTTAGAGCAAGATTTCCTTATATTTATATAACAACTTGGGAGGAAGAACGAGCAATAAATTTGATAAAAAGTATTGCAAATTCTGAAAAATTAATAAAAATCAAAAGAGATGTATATATCTGGACTCAGACAAACGGGTTTATATTAAACGGTCAAAAAGTTGACGGAACTAATTCGCCTGATAAAGCAATAGATTTTATAAAAGATTGCAATAAAAATGCGGTTTTTGTTATGTGTGATTTCCATGTATATTTTGGTGTAAAAGGCAGACAGGTTGATTATAATGTTGTTAGACATCTGAGAGATATAATCGGGGAATTAAAAACAAGCAAATTTAGAAAAAATGTAATCTTTCTGGCTTCAGAACTGCTAATCCCCGAATCAATGCAAAAAGAAGTAACCATTATGGATATGCCTTTGCCTACACTTGAAGAAATTAAGGCAAAATTAGACAAGATGATTTCACAAAACAATCAAATTGATACTTCAGAGCTTGATGATGAGGGTAAAGAAAGACTTTGTAAAGCGGCACTGGGGTTAACGTTACAGGAAGCCGAAAATGCATTTGCTCTTGCAATGGTAAATGACGGGAAAATTGACGGAAAAGATTTGCAGATAATTCTTAGTGAAAAAATGCAGGTCATTAAAAAAACAGGGATACTGGAATTTATAAATACTGATATCAAAATATCAGATGTGGGCGGTTTGGAAAATTTAAAAAATTGGCTGAATAAACGTAACAATTCATGGTCAGAATCAGCTAAAAAGTACTGCTTACCGGCTCCTAAAGGGGTTCTTATTACAGGTGTTCCCGGTTGTGGTAAAAGTTTAACTGCAAAAGCAATGAGTGCCGCTTGGCAATTACCTTTATTAAAATTGGATTTTGGTAAAATTTTCTCAGGAATTGTCGGAAGTTCTGAAGAAAATATGCGTAAAGCAATAAAAACCGCAGAAGCCGTCGCCCCATCAATACTCTGGGTTGATGAAATTGAAAAAAGTTTGAGCGGGATAAATTCAAACGGTGATAGCGGAACTTCTTCAAGAATTTTTGGGACATTTTTAACCTGGATGCAAGAAAAAACTGCGCCTGTATTTGTTATTGCAACGGCAAACAATATTAGCGGACTTCCTGCGGAATTACTCAGAAAAGGCCGCTTTGATGAAATTTTCTTTGTTGATTTACCGACACAACGAGAACGCAAAGAAATTTTCAAACTTCACCTAACAAAGCGTTTAAAAGATAAAGAAGTTTCAAGCAAATTAGAATTAAATGATGATTTATATGAAAAGCTTGCAAATCTTACAGAAGGTTTTGTCGGAGCAGAAATAGAACAAGCAGTAATTTCTGCATTGTATGAAGCCTTTTTCAACAAACGACCTTTGGAATTTTCTGATTTGGAACATACTATAGAAAATATTGTTCCATTGTCTGTAACTCAAAAAGAACAAATTTTATCACTCCGCCAGTGGGCAAATATCAGAGCAGTTGCAGCAACAAAAAAAGATGATATGGCACAATATTCGTCAAGTTCTGATAATGAACAAGATGTAAACACCTCTCGCGGCGGTCGGGCACTGGACGTATAAATATTTGTAAAAAGGAATAATTAAACTATGTCGATAACTCTTATGGCTTACCCTATGGCTTTTTTAATCAGCCCTGAGCAGGCAAGAAAAGAAAAACTAAGATTTGCCTCAGAAGAAACCACAATAAACAATAAAATTGCATCAGCGAATTTGAAATCTATTAAAGTGTTAACTAATATTCGGCATGATGAAATTTTATCACTTATGGCAAATACTTCTTGTGAAAAAATTAATGATATGGTTTATGCTCACCCGTCTGGACTAAAGATACAATGGCAAAACAAAGGTAAATATGTGGTTGCTTATCTGTTTGGAAATATTAGTTCAAAATCGCTTCAAACAGAAGGAGAACAACTGTTTACCGAACTTGATAAAATATCAGCTCGTAATGTAAGACTTATTGATTCGAGTGAATATTTTTATTACAACTATGAAACAGATTACACGACTCCTGTACAAATTTATACAGCTCTTAAAGATGAAGGAGCAACGCAGATATTTTCGACTTCGGATAATCAAGTCGTTGCGAATTTAAATGGTCAAAGTGTTAAATATTATCTTGAAGAAAATGAACCAAATTACATTCTTGAAGTTGAACAAAAAGTCAACATTATGAATATAGGTCTAAGCGGAGATTTTCAAGGCACAAATGTTACATACGGACTTACAAATTTAAAAATTCAAACAAATATAAAGCCTGATGAATTAAAAATGTTACTAAAGAAAGCTAATTATCTTTTCTATCAGGCAAATAATCAAACCCCGTTGAAAAATAGTAATGCGACTTTGAATTGGGTGCTGAAAAACGGTTATTACTGTGCTGAATTTTCAGGAAGCAATAATTCTGCTATTACAAAGGAAGCTGAAATTATTTTTAGGAAATTAAATATTGCAGCCGGCAGAGACTTACGTTTGATAAATGATGTCTCCACAGTTGTATATACTTATACAACAAATTATACGGATAAGGGAATGTTATTGAACACTTTGACAGAGCATGGCGCAGAAGAAATTTCGGAAAATGGAGATGAAATATCTTGCAAATTATTTGGAATGGAGATGGTTTATTATAAAAAAGAGAATTCTAACGGGTATACTCTTGATATAACACAAGTATCCGATAAAAATGAATGTGAAAATTTGATAAATGATTTGAATGAAGAATACGGGTTAAATATTCAAGAAATGACTTATAACAAAATAAAAGAAAGACTTGAACAAGAGAATATGCGTCTTGAAAGTGAAACGGTTATGGACGATAATTCAATTGTTTTAACAATAGATATATAACGACAAAGGCAAAATTTATGGGTAAAATGAAAATAAGATTATTCCCTGATGGTACTATACAGATGGAAACAGAAGGGATAAAAGGTAAAAAATGTGCGGATTATGCAAAAGTTTTGGAAAGACTGGCAGACGCAAAAATATATAATTTAGAAAAGACAGAAGAATATTATCAATCAGAAATATTAGAACTTGACGAAAGTCAACATTTAAAAGATAATTAAATAGCCGATACTAAAGAGAGGTGTCCGAGCGGCTTAAGGTGCAATCTTGGAAAGGTTGTGTGGGAGCAATTCCACCAGGGGTTCGAATCCCCTCCTCTCTGAATAAAATACAGACAGGTTTATCTGTCTGTATTTTATTGTATTAGTATAGTTTTTCGCGTAGTTTGAAATGGGATTTTTTAGATATTGCAAAGTTGGAAATATATACCAACCTTGCTTTTTGGCGATTTTTTGAGGTTTGAGGATTACATTTTGAAACTGCTCAAACTACGCATTTACTATCCCTATTTTCCATTTCTTGGAAAGTTAAATCGTCATGATATAAGTGTGGCTTGTGTTTTAAGATGGAAAGTTGGAGCGTAGTTTCGCTCGTTTTGGTGAATTTTCAAGATATGCTTGTCTTTTACAATAAGCAAAAACAAGTCTTGGATTTGCTCCACGCTCACAGAGTTTCGCATTTGTGGCTTTGCCACAGTATGCTCAATCTGTTCGCTATTCGGACTCGTTTCGCTCCGTCCGTACGCAAATCCGCTTAGCAAAAATTCACATTAGCATAAGTTAGCAAACGGCTTAAAATAGGTTGAATATACGCCATAATGTTAAAAAGCAGGTAATTATGGCAAATATTCAAAAACAAAATTTTAACTTTAAAACAGAAAAATTAAGAGTCGAAGCATTAGCAAAAATTGACTTAATAAAATCGTTTGAAAAATTTGAAACTAAATTTGAACACCGTTTGAACGCAGAAAAAACATTTCTTGAATTATACAACTCGGGAGAGTACTTAAAAAATATTTTTCAAATACTCGGCAAAGTTTCAAAATCATCATTGTATCGTTGGAACAAAACTTATTCTGAATATGGAACAATAGAAAGTTTAATTCCAAAATACAAATGTACAAGTATTCAAGAATATAATACGACATTGACTCCTGAAATGATTGAGCAATTTAAGAAATTTCTCTTTCATCCAAATCGTTTTAAAATTTCAAAAGCGATTAGTTTAACAAAATATTGTTTGGAGCAAAAAGGAATAGAAAATATTCCGGCAGATATTGCATTTAGAAGATATGCAAATAAGTACAAATTCCTGCATTATGACGAATGGGTATTTAAACGAGAGGGAGAAAAAGCTCTAACCGACAAAGTTTTGCCGTATATTCAAAGAGATATGTCAAAAATAGAAGTCGGAGAAGTTTTAGTCGCCGACGGACACGATTTGAATTTTCAAGTTATTAACCCGTTTACAGGCAAGCCACAAAGAGCAACTCTTGTCGGCTTCTTTGATTGGAAATCGGGAGCATTGGTTGGATATGAAATAATGATGTCTGAAAGTACTCAATGTATTGCAAGTGCTTTCAGAAATGCAATATTGAATTTAGGAAAAATTCCAAAGTTTGTCTATCAAGATAATGGTAAAGCATTCAGAGCAAAATATTTTCAAAATTGTGATTTTAATGAAAGCGGTTTCAACGGAGTTTATGCAAATTTGGGTATTACTCCAATTTTTGCAAGAGTCAGAAATGCAAGAGCAAAAATTATTGAAAGATTTTTCTTAGAGTTTCAAGAAGAATTTGAGAAAATGATGCCAACATATATTGGAACATCTATTCAGGATAAACCTGCAAGATTATTAAGGGGAGAAAAATTACATAAAGCACATTACCTCAAAACCACAGGCGGACAGATTCCTACAATTCAACAAGTAATAAAATGCATTGATTTTTGGCTTAATTATCATAATTCAAAACCATGCAGCAATGATAAGTCAAAAACTGTCAAAGAATGTTTGAATAGTGTTCAAAAAGAATTCATTGACCGTTCAAAATTGAATTATTTGATGATGAAAACTGAACCAAAAATTATACATAGAAACGGTATAAGATTTTTAGGTGAAAATTATTATCACGAAACATTATTTGGACTTCGGGAACAAGTCTATATCCGTTATTCGCTATTTGACCTTACAAAAGTATATGTTTATTCCTTAAAAGGTGAATTTCTTTGTGTGGCAAAACGAGTTGAAAAAACTCATCCGCTTGCCAATTACACAGGTACAGTTAAGGATATGGAAGATTTTAAACAAAAAATTCAAAAGCAGACAAAATTAAAAAACAATGCAATAAAAGAATTCAAAAAATATTTTGATATTGAAACAACAGGAATTTTAGAAATTCCCAAAGAAAGGATAAATGTAAGTAAAATTGAAGAATTTAAGGAAATAAAGAAAAAGCGAGAACGAAAGCAAACGCCTCGTGAACAACAAATGAACAGACCTTATTTTACTGACGATTTTCAAAAATGTGAATGGCTTATGAAACACGGTTGTACTTGTCAGGAGGATAGGAAGTTTTTATATGAATTTAAAAATAGCGAACAATACAATCTCTTATATGGAGGTGATAACTGATGAAACAAGTATTTATAAGAACAAAGAATGTTAAAAAGTTTGTTTCTCTTATGGAAACTTTGAAAAATTTACCACCGAATATTCCAAAACTCGCACTTGTTTACGGTAGTCACGGATTAGGCAAAACCAAAACACTTATTTGGTGGGCAACAAAAAATGATGCGATTTATATTCGAGCAAACAACGATATGACACAAAACGGTTTATTGAAAGAAATAGTAATTGAACTAAATCAGCGACCATATCACGCAATGCAGGATAATTTGGACTTGATAATCAAACAATTAAGATTTACTCCCAAAATCATTATTGTAGATGAAATCGATTATCTATTCAGTAAAAATGCAATAGAAATTTTAAGGGATATTCAAGATAACACAGGCACTCCGATAGTTTTATCCGGAATGGGCAATGTTGATACAAAAATTGCTCGGTATAAACATTTTGAAGATAGGATTTACAAAAAACTAAAATTTGAACCGTATAATGAATCTGATATAGAGGATATTTTGAGTCAAATTACTGATTTAACATTTACATCGGATGCTATTAAATATCTTGCTACTCGCACAAATCAATTCAGGAAAATAGTTCAGACATTAGACCAACTTGAAAAACAAGCCGAAACGAACGGCTTTACTGAAATTACAGAAAATATTTTGAAAGGACAAATCTGTGAAAGAAAAAGTTTTAACTCTTTGCCGAAGATTGAAAAAATGTACGCTTGATGATTTAGTTTCATTTTTAGAAATAAAATCACAAGAAATTGAGCAGATTCTCCTGCAACTTGAAAATGAGGGTTGTATAAAACGAAACGCCGAAGGAATATTATATCTTGGTAAAAATACCGTTTCTAACGGCAGAATTGAGAAAAAAGATATAAATCTGATGTTTGAGTACAGAACTCCGGAAGAAAAAGAAATCATCATCAAAGGTTTTTGTCTTGAAATACCACCACAAAAATTATGCGAACTCATAAATTTACAAACAAATTGTGTTTGTCATTATTATGCAATTTTCAGAAAAATAATTTATGATAGGCAATTCAAGGAACTTTTACAAGAATATGATTTAAATCCACAACTTGGCAGATATAGAAAATTTTATGAAAAATTTGCATATTTTTATGTTTATAACGGAAAAGTTTTTGTTTCAGATAAATTACTCAAAACTGATAAAAAA
This sequence comes from bacterium, assembly GCA_017467605.1. Classification (GTDB taxonomy): domain Bacteria; phylum Cyanobacteriota; class Vampirovibrionia; order Gastranaerophilales; family Gastranaerophilaceae; genus Zag111. Next base: position 18,732 of record JAFUSQ010000039.1, read on the forward strand.
GAAAAAGGATTTACAAAAAATGAGATCAGGGAATTTAAAATTACATACAGTTTTCTAACTCGTGTTGAAAGTCATAACACAAATGAATACTATATGTACTACCGTTTAGCCGAGTACATTTGGCGGAGAAATAAAGATTACAAAGCATTATACAAAGATTTAACAAATTTGATAAATAATCAACAAACCCTGTTAGGTAATAAGCCGACAGGGTTTTGTAGTGGAGGTCGATATGAAAATTAAAAATAAAAATAATCCTAGAGTCAGATGCGAAGTATCATACAATGCTTTTCGACACATACTAAAACCTGAAATTGAACAAGCATTTAAGAATTTCCGAAAAGAAAAATTACAAAATGATTTTCCTGATAACAATAATATTGAAACTGAATTCTATCAAGATTTAAAAGAAAACTTCAATAAATACACCGATTCCGAATTATTAATAATTTCAATTTAAATAAATTTATCCATTTTAGACTATGCTATAATGCAAATATATTATTAATAAAGGACGAAAAGCATGAATATCCATAAAAAGACAATATTATTTTTTAGTATATTATTTTTATTTTCTGCAATAATTTGTTGGGTATTTGAAATTAATGATATTAGTGCAACATTATCAAATATATTCATTGCAATATTTACAAATACTTTTATAGTCATATGCACATCATTTGTAAACTATTTTCACGAAAAAGAAGGATTTTTTAATAACCTATTTTTTTATGGAATTTTTGTTAATTCAAATATTGAATGTTTAAAGCTTTTTTTAGAAAAAATAAATCAACACAAAGATATTGGTGCTATATATCAAGTAATAAGCTCTTATTATGATGCTATTGAAAATATAATTAAAAATATAAACTTTACAATATATTCACCAATATTTAGCAAATCAAAAGAAGCAAAATCTGTTGCTTGTATATATAATTTGTTTTTTTAAATTACCAGCGATGTAAAATCAATAGTTAATGATTTGAAAATTCTTAAAATACAAAAGGAAATTGTTGACTTGAACTTGCAAAAATTAAAGATTTCAGAATCTAATAATATTCTTGATGAAACTAAACAAACTACAAGTGAATTTGAAGAACAAATACAAAACATATATATAAGCTTTAACAGTAAGATTTTACAATTATTTGAAGAATTAAAAGATATAAATAATAAATATAAAGCCTCATTAATTGAATTACATTCCTATACAAAAAATAAAACTAAGTTGGTTGACACAATATCCATAAGCGAAGAAGATGCAATTAAGACAATTGAAAATCTTGTGAAACATATTAACTAATGTATCTCTCCCAATAGATTTAATTTTGAACACCTTTTGAACTGTTTTTGAAAATATCTTGAATTTGATACGCGCTGCGTACCGAATTTAAAGTATTATGTCCATATCTGACATATCCATAATTTATGCTAATATTAAAAAGAGGTAAATATGCAAGAATTAGAAAAATTAGCAAATAATACTGAAATCAAAAGACTTATTTTTAGAACTACTCCTATACCATATAATAATTTTGGGCTTAGAGTTGAAGCATATTTGAGTGCCGGAAGTTATGATTTTTATTTTAAAAATGAAAATAATGAAGAAAATATAATTTATTTAACTTCATATGTTTCAGACATATTTGTTGTTTTAAAATTTTTATGGACTTTAGCAGAAACAAAAAATCCTATATGTACTTTAATTGAAGGTGAAGGTCGCAATGGTATTTTTTATGCAAAACCAATAAGCAATAATCAAGTGCATTTTGTAGTTGCTGATGATTATGAATTATATAAAAATTTTTGTAAAAATAATGAACACTACAGTTTTGAGGATGCTCATATTTGTTTAGACATTGTTGCTAATAAACATAGACTTATAAAACGATTTTATAACGCAATATGGGAAGAAACAAAGAACTATAAAGAAATAAAATATTCTCCCATATGGCATGGTATAGAAAAGAGACATATTGATTTATTTGAAAAACTAAAAAAATATATCGAGGATAACGAATGGGAATTTTAACCAATAAAATTATAATGCCCGAATTAGGATTGGAATTAGATTTGGATATCAACGCAACGGTTATACATAAAGGTTCTTCTTTTGAAAATTATAATGCTTTGGCATTTTATAAAAATGTAATAAAGCCGAATTTAAAAGATTTTTATGAAGATGAGTTAAATTCTCGTAAAGTTATCAATGCGTGTATAACTTTATATCATCTTGCAGATTGGTATATTCCGAATGATAAAAATAAAAGGAATGAACTGAAATCCAAAATACCTTTTAATGAAGTATTGGAAAGTGTTGCCAACGGAACAAAACATTGTAATAAAACTAAAAAATATCAAACAGGCAAGAAAGAAGGTTCATATACCTATACAAAACTAATAGTTGATAACGGAACTAATTCCTACAACCTAATTGATATATTAAAAGAAATAGAAAACTTTTGGAATATTGAATTTAAGTTAAGACATTAATCGTTTAACAAATTTTTTAACGGTGTTCCGTCTTTTGTTTTCCAATCTACAAGACCGTTTGTATTTCCGCCAATAACAAAAGCTGCAGCATAACTTGGACTATTAAATAATAAATCTTCTTGAAGAATTCTGTTCTTATCAATTTTTGCAGTTTGTCTTAATTGTTGTATTTTCTTAGGAATGGCTTTCATATCTTCTTTTGTAATGTAGCTGCCTTTGAATACTACAAAACCATCTCTTGTTTGTTGTCCTGTTGCTTTTGCAGTAACTCCTGTTTTTTGAATTGTTCTTTCTAAATAAAAAATATCATTAGATTCTTTATTTGTAGTTTTTTCAATAAGCGGAACAAATACTTTATAATTTAAAGCACTGAGAATTAAACTTGCGTGATATACAAATTCTTCAAGAGTACATTTCTTTTCTTCTGATATATTGCCAACCATTGGATCATTACCGTTTTTAACTATATATCTGTTTGCCTCTTTTGCAAGATTACAGAAATGATTTTCCAAATAACTTATTTCTGTCGGTCCAAATGTATCATCAGTTGTAGTAAAAGCAACGGCTTCATTCCAATAATCTTTTTTAGAATTACGGTTATGTTCTTTTAATCGAGTTAATAATGCCTCACCGTTTTTACGCACTCCGGCTTGACCTATATATACGACTTCTTTTGCACTATCATCTGTTGTACCACCGAATAGAAAATATATTCCCGATTGCTTTAACTCTTTTCTGGCTTTGCATTTATCTAAATCTTCACGATTTATTTTGAAAGCAACACAAGTTGTTCCGTCAATTGAACATTTAATTCTTCCTGTCGGTTCGTAATCCATTAAAAATAATTGAATTGTTTTTCTGAAATTCGCCATTCTTACCACTCCTAATGTTTTTAAGATAGCATAAATTTGTTAAAAAGTGAAATCTCATATAACAGGAGGGTTTGTTAAGAAAAGTAAACATGTATAATTTATAGTATTATGGCAGAAAAGTCAAAAATTGAGTGGACAGAATCAACATGGAATCCAGTTACAGGCTGCACGAAAATTAGTGAAGGTTGTAAACATTGTTATGCAGAACGAATGACAAGACGACTACATGCTATGGGACAAGAAAAATATAAAAATTGTTTCAAAGTAACTACTCATGAAGAATGTCTTGACGAACCTTTGTCTTGGAAAAAACCACAAATTATTTTTGTTTGCTCAATGAGTGATTTATTTCACAAAAATGTGCCTGACGAATTCATAATAAAAGTATTTGATATTATGAATAAAGCTTCTTGGCATACTTTTCAAGTATTAACTAAAAGAGCTGAAAGATTAGAAAAAATTGCTCCAAAACTTAATTGGACTCCTAATATATGGTTAGGAGTAACAGTTGAGTCCGATGAACAGAAAAAACGAATTCCTTATTTAATTAATACTCCGGCACATATTAAATATTTATCAATTGAACCAATGATAAATGAGATCAAAGATTTATCATTAGATAATATTAATTGGGTTATTGTGGGTGGTGAAAGCGGTCCCGGTGCAAGACCTATTCAAGAAAGTTGGGTAACATCAATAAGAGATAATTGCATTGAAAATGATATACCATTTTTCTTTAAGCAATGGGGTGGTGTTAATAAAAAGGTTGCTGGGTGTACATTGCAAGGACGGCAATGGAAAGAATTACCAATTTAATTCTGAATAAATATTTCTCTTAAATTTTGTTTCTTTTGAAATGCATTTGATTTTAATTTTTTACCGTCAACCGTCATATATTTTAATTTCGTGTCTTCTGTACATAATATTTTAAGATAATTTTGTTCTACCAAGTTATTTATAGCTGTTTTAATATTTTTCGAGGTTGGAATTTCATTTGGTGATGCATCTTTCCAAGAATAAAAGTCGTTATACAATTTTGTAAATAACGTAAGCAAAGACATCGTTTTATTGTTAGAAATATCTCTAACTTTTTGGGTTAATTCAAAATGGGTGAAATCCGTATTATTGTCAAATAAACTAATTTGACCGTTTTTATTTTGTTGTTCTTTTTCATTCAGTAATTCGGAATATGTATCGAGAAATGCATTTGCAACCCCTACGGAACTTGTTAATAAGCATAAATAAAATCTGTCCGCATTTTCCAATGCACCCTCTTTTGTGCGAGTTATTGCAACATTTATTACAAAATCCTTATCTATGTCTTTAAAAGTTCGACTAATAAGTCTTCTTATAACAACTGCATTATTCAATTGTTCAATATCATGAACTTGTCTTTTTAATAGTCGGAGCATTTTTACTTTAATCCCAAAATAATCCGCTATTTTTGAAAGACTTTCCTCGTCTGTTCTCCCTAATACTCTTTCATGAGCATTTGTGTTAATGAGAATTAATATATCTTTTAACTTACTGCTTTTATCGATTAATTTTTTTAAATCAGGTAATTTTAATTCAACAGAAAAAGGATCTGCAAATATCATACCCCAGTCAGACTTGTTTAATCCTTGTTTAAATTGTTCTGTGCAAATTTCCCATGAGTCAGTCAATACGATTGGAGTAATAATTTGTGATAAATTATTACTATCAATATACTCTTTTACATTTTGTGATAAATGTTTTGCATTTTCTGTGTTTTGTTCACTTAATATCATATTTATTTTATTGATGTTATTTGAATCATTGTCCAATTGATTTTTTGAACTATTTAATGCAATCAATGGTGAACCCAAATTATCATCATTAAATTTGCCGCAACCAGCATATAAATCTAAATATACAAACTGCCGTTTTTCCTTATTCTTATTATTAAAAGAACTTGATATAGAAATACAACTGTCGTATACACTTTTAAATAAACGGTGCTTTATTGCCGTATGTGGCGGTTCTTTTTCAAAATGTTCTTGTGCTTTCTCTACCATAAAGGAATTATAGCATAGTAAGTAGCAGGTCTCTATTTTATAAATAATTTTTTAATATTTACAAAGTTGTATTTTGACAAAGTATAAGCTAATATTGTGATATGAAGTTCAGAACCTATAAAAGACGAGATACGACAAGAGAGAGTGGTTTTCATACATCCGGGGAAACAACAGGAAGCGAATGCAAGATTGTAAAATCTTGGTTTTTCTACGATAAGAATATAACGGCTTCCCTAAAATTTTGCAAAAAAAGTTTAAAATTAGTTGATATATTCAGTTTGAATAAATCCATGCTAGCTTTAGGTTTTTATATATTTCCGGAAAGCAAAATGACTGTTGAGATTAGATTCAATTATTTATACCAAGATAAAAAATACCATACTGATTTTACTAAAAAATTAGATTTTAATAAATGGAACAAAATAGGTGTACACGATTATATAGACATATTAGACGAGAATGAAATAAAAGATGTATTTGTAGAAATTTTATTCTTTGGAGAAAAAGAAATTTCTTATCATATTTATGGATTGGATTTTAATATAATATCTCAGTCACATTATATTGATAATGAAAATGCGTTTGCAGATTTTAATAAAAAAACTGCAATAACTATTCCTGAAACATACTATTTAAATCACGAACAAGACTTGGGACTAAATTTAATCTGTCCGTCTATCAAAGCTTTTAAAGAAGGTAAAACACTTGTTATTAAAAGTTGTAACCGTTGTTCTCGATATCTACCTATTAATATTGATGAAGAAAGAACAACACTTGCTTTTTCAAACCATTGTGCTTCAAGAGCTCCATGTTCACATAAAAATTTTGCAAAATATAAAATAATGAATAATGATTATCCGAAAATTGAACAAATAAATGATGATGATCAGGTTCAAACATATTACGGACATCAATTAGAATGCAAAGCTTGTAAGAAATTCTTTGTAAATGCTCCATTAAATCCTATGAGGACATCAACTCAACACAGAGAAGATTCTTTACGAAGACGAGCAATTGAAGTTTTAGTTGATACACTTCTTGATAATGAATGGATTTATCATAAGTTTAGAAAACAAGAAAAGAAAGAATTTGACAAACATATTTGGGAAATATTTGGTAAAAAGTGTTTTAATTGTGGTAAAAGTATTACTGTCAATGAAATGGACCTAGACCATACTATGCCGTTAGCTTATTTATGGCCACTTGATATTCATGCAACATGCCTGTGTTCATCTTGTAACAGTAAAAAGAGTGATTTATTTCCTATTGAGTTTTATGACAAAGAACATTTAAAACAATTATCAAAAATAACAAATCTTTCAATTGAAACTTTATCATCCAAAATTATTAATATGGATGCCGTAGAAAAATTAGTCAGCAAAGTAGATTGGTTTTTTGATGAATTTTTAATACATAAAGATTATCAAAAGATAAGGGATGGCAAAAAAGCGGCAGACCAAATATATCATTCTATACAAAAAGTTATATTGGCATCTGGCTTAAAAATTGATTTACTAAGAGAATATTATAAAAAAACAAATAGATATCCTAAAAGTATCACATTAAAACACGATTAGCGTTTTATTAAAAACAGATATTGATGATGAGTAGTACCACCTTTATCTTTTATTCCGTGTTTTTCTATATTTTTAACTGACTCATCACCTCTACATACTTCAACAAAATATTTTTGTGCAATAGATGATAATAAATCAGCCATGTCGTATTTTTCTGTTTTTCCTAAATGCAATATGATTTTACCATTCGGTTTTAAAACATTATATGCCATTTTAAAGAATTTATCATAAATATTTATATCTTTTTTTTGTTGTCCTTCTAAAAAACGCATATTTGCATTTGTGTAATCTTCAGGTTCCCAACCGGCAAGCCACAAACGCATCCAATTTTGAGAGTAAAACTTTAAGGAGCTTAAAAATGGCGGTGAAGTAATAATTGCATCAAAATAACTATTATAAATATCATTCAATTGAGTATAATCACCCAATACAGATTTACCGATGCCTCTATATTCATCAAAAAAGTTATTTTTGTATGTAAGATTTATTTTATCAATGATATGTTCTATAACATTTTTGTAGACAAAATTACCCGTTGGAGCGTACGGTGTAAGTGGGTGTGAATTTCTAGATAGAGCATAAGGTCTATTACCATGTAAAACATGCAATAGCGAAGCAAAAACAACGCATTCGGCGGAGCTTAATTCTTGCATAGTTTTGTTTTTAAAATATTTTCTTGCAGAAAGTATTTCCGCATAGGTATTTTTTTCAAAATATTCAGGGATTTTGCCGTTTAAACCAAACTCATCATATAAATGATTGTCAAATTCATTATTTTTGTTTCTTTCAATATATTCGGACAAATCCTCTACTACTCTAAAAATGTTTTCGTAACTTGTTTTTTCTATTTTTGCCTTCGAAATAATATAAGCCAATTCACTCAAATCGTTTGATACTGCGTTTCTACCCTGCAAAACTGCTTCAAGAGCTATTGTTCCAACCCCACCAAGAGGGTCTAATATAGTATCGTTTTCATTAGTAAAATTTTTAATCAAAAAGTGAGCTATTGCGGGTTTTAATTTACCATGGTAAGAACAAAAAGAATGCCATCTATGTCCCCAATTACGAGAACAATAAGGTTCTTCTTGATAAGGGAAATTATTAATGAAGTCTTTTGCAGAGTCTTCAAAATTTTCAGATTTACATAATAGTTCTTGCATCTCCCACCTTATCAAAGATTAATAATTTTTGTGATAGAGTATTGCCTGTTTTGGAATGTCTCTTACGCAACAACCTACTCTCTACTAATTTAAAACTATTATTTTTTGCAATTGAAATAATTAATTCATCTACAGGAATATGAACTCCATAATATTCAGAGTCACCTATATCAAAGTATATTCTTCCATTGTTTTTTAGAAGTAGATTAAAATTGTTGAAAACAATATTCATATCGCTAAAATATGCTCTTATCATTTTCGGAATTCGCTTATCAGTAGACAATTTATCTAATTGCATTGCATATGGTTCTACAATATCTAATGGAATTATTTTGTTATTGACGGAAACATTATTTATTCCTGCTGTAATTGCTCGTTCTCTATATGTTTTTAGGTCTGTTTCTTGTGATATAAAATCTAAAATCCATAATTCTAATTTTGTGTTTCTAAAATAATTAGTGCCATTAACATAAGGTGGTGATGTTATTATCACATCTACTGAATTATAGTATTTTTCACTAATAAATTTTGCATTATCACTTATAAACTCTGTTGTTTCAAAATCAATATTTTTTACTGTTTGAATATCAGAAATAACATTTGAGAACTTTTGTATAAATAAATCGATTGTATTATTTGCAGTAGATTCTTTCTCTTTTGATGTTTTTTTGCGTAAGTCAGCTGCTCTTATCATGTTTGAAATTTCTACCGCAATTGATGCTAAACATAGTAAAGCTAAGTCTTTCACATCGTCATTTTCTATATTTTTTATCAAATATTTTATATATGATATATCTTGTAAAACTTTTTTATCAAAAAAATCTTTTTCTTTATAACAGTCATTTATAGTATTACATTTTTTTGTTAAATCTTTTCTATAATTTTTATCCAATAATTTGTCGCATAAATCCTTAAAGATTTTATTTAAAACAAAATAATCATTATTTTCTAATATACTCTTAACAACATTTACTTTTGTGTTTGCGATGAAACGCATAAAAGGATTTACTTCAGAAGCATAACTTTTTATTCCCATAGTACTTGCTGTTAGGGTTGTTGTCCCCGAACCATTAAATGGGTCATATACAACAATATTTGAATTGTAGTTATTTAATATTGATCTGACAAAATTTATTGAAAAACCTTCAATATATGGGTACCAACGATGAATTGGAATATCAAAATTATTTTTGAATGTTCCATCCATTGGCTTTATTAAGCTTAATTTTATGCTTTGTTTACTCTTTAATTCAGCTTCCGCAATTGCCATTAAATTTACTCCCCTTGGTACAAGTATACTATAAATATCACATTTGCTCTAATTGTGAAGTTTTTATTATTATGTCATATAATCGCCATAATCTAAATAGTTTACAAAGATTTGCTAATTTAAATGAGTAATAAATTATGTTAGAATACAACTTAAGAATAGGTACAAAATAATGAAAACAACAAATCTCAAAAGCATTGTCGATATATATGAAAAAGATGAAAACAAAGATTTATCTCAAGAATACCTAAATTACTTGGGAAGCAATATAAAACTTTCAGATTTAATATCTTTAAAAAGTTTAGTTAATTCTTTTTATAAAATAGATAAATCATTATCTGTTGTCTACCTTAGTAATTTTTATATTAGTTATAATATTCCTCAAATAGGCAAAGAATTCGATTTATTAAAAGTTTCTGATAATTTAATAATTAATATTGAATACAAACAAAAATATACAGAAAATGTAAAAAAACAATTGCTGAAAAACAGATATTATCTAAACTTTCTTGACAAAAACCTTTTTATTTATACATATATTGCAGAAAATGAAAAAGTATACAAATTAGACCAAAACAATAATTTAACTGAAACTGATATCGCTGAGGTTATCGATATTATAAAAAAGCAGTCAGATGAAGAATACATATATACCGATGACTTAGACTTATTATTTAAACCTAGTAATTATTTAATTTCCCCATTTAATAAAACAGAACAATTTATAAATGAGGAGTATTTTCTGACTCAAGAACAAGAAGAAATTAAAAATAATATTGATACAGAAATTCAAAAGAACAATAAGTATTTTTTAATTACAGGTAGTGCTGGTAGTGGAAAAACATTATTAACATATCATATAGCACATGAATATATGAAACTTGGTATTGATGTAGCTATTATTCATGTTGGGCACCTTAACAATGGACATATTGCATTAAAAGAAGATTACAAATGGAATATTCAACCAATTAAATTTTGGGATGAAATATTTACTAATAATAATTCACAAATTGTTATTATTGATGAATCTCAACGTATGAATAATAAATATCAATTTGAAAAAATAATGAATAAAATTGTAGAAAAAAATATAACTTTAATAATGAGTGGAGATAAAAAGCAAACATTAGGTAATAATGAGGGTTGGGCGATTGACACTGAAAATATTATACGGTTTAGTTTATCAAAGAAAATAAGGACAAATAAAGAATTGGTAAACTTTCTTAGAACAATATTTGATTTAAAAAGAAAAAATGATTTAAAACCAAAAAATAAAAATGTGAATGTATTATATTTTGATAAATTAAAAGATGCAAAACAATATATAAAAGCAAATAAAAATTATAATTATATATCTTACACTCCTAATACTGGGAATTATTCGCCTTTATGTAAAGCTCATTCATTAAATTTTTCAGATACAGGTACATCACATGAAGTCGTTGGGCAAGAATTTGAGAATGTTTTAGTTGTTTTAGATAACCATTTTTATTATGACGAAGATAAAAAATTAAAAGCATATAAAATTCAGCATAATCCATATCATCCGTTAAAAATGTTTTATCAGCAAATAACCAGAACAATTAATAAACTAGAAATAGTTGTTATTGGGAATATTGAATTATTTAATAATATAATAAGCATTTTTGATACAAAATAAAAAGCACTATTTCAAACATCTGATAAAAATATCTCAAACCATCTGTGAATTTATAATTAGATAGTAGATATAACCTTTCAGGATAGTTTGGATGCGTTTTTGTTGGCTATGATGCCAAGTTATTGGGAGTTTAAGGCAAGTTTATAGTGTAGAGATTTGCTAGACTTTCTCTTGGCTGCTCGCCTTCGACGTTTCTGCGTTTTCCGCCATTAGTGGCTATAGTCACAGTCGGAAAAGATATTCTGGACTTATTTCTGCGAATAAGAACGATTAATGTGTGTGGCGGATTTTTGCAAGGCTGAAGTGAGGCTTAAGAGTTATTTGGATTGAATATGATTGATTTTATTCCAAAATTTGCACCGACTCTTTTTGTCGTATCAAACCTTTATACTTAAATTATAAAGGAGGTCAATATGACATTAGAAAGTTTAAACATTAGTACAGAAACCCAAGATTTAGCAAATTTGGTAATGAATCCGTTTTTAGAAAATGGGTTAAAACAACTGATAGCAGAATATCATTCAAACAAAGTTCGAGAGATAATATCAGAAAATACGGATATTTTTTCTGTATTCCATTATAGTGAAACAAAATTAATCAATGAAATTGCCGGAATAGGTTATTGGAGTGTTAAGGATATCAACAATCAAAAAATTGCTGTAATTAATTCTAATAAGGAGTTTGTTATTCCATTTGGTAATTATAACTCTATAGAGGAAGCAATTGATAACAAAATATGTTGTTCGATAGGTCCAAATAAGTGCTTATTTTATGATTATGACGGGAATCTTCTGGCTGGTGATATTTCAGAAGATATTCCAAAGTACAGGGAAAAATTAATTGCTCAAAATAGATATACAGAACTAATAATAGAAGAAATAAAAAAACTGCCATTAGATATTAATACAGAACATATATATAGGTTAAAATCACAAATTAAGTTGTATGAAGAAAACTTTGAAGTTGTAAAAAATAACACTCAAAAAATGGAAATATCACCGGTAAAACATTCTGTTTTTGATTATTCAAAATCAGTCTTTTCAGTGAGTCATAACAAAAGATTTTTCTATTTAAAAGATAAAAATACTCAAAAATACGGTTTAGTTAACGCAAAAGGAGAATTAATTACTCCGTTTATTTATGATGATATAGCAGGTTTTGTTTCCGGTGAAGGAGAGTATATCTTAATGCGAATGGATAATAAATATGGTTTGCTTGATTGCGTGGGGCAAACTGCCGTTAAACCGATATCTGATAACTGTATATCCTTTTATGATGGTTTAGCAGTAATAGAACAAGATAAAAAATTTGGTTATATTGATACCTCAGGAAATATGGTAATTCCCGTAATTTATGATAAAGCTGAACTTTTTGTATTTGGCAAAGCTGAAGTAGAACAAAATGGTGAAAAGTTTTTCATAAACAGAAAAGGTGAAAGGATAAAAAAATGTTAAAATTTGATTCAGATTTAAAAAATTTTCAGGTTGAAAATAAAATTACTACCGGTTTCAATGATTTTGATCCTTTTCTTGAAAATATAAAATCTAAAGACAGTATAATAACCGTCGGCGGACGACCATCTATGGGCAAAACTTCTTTCGCCTTGTCTATTTGTAATTATTTGCTTAAAGAAAAACACAAAGTTTTATATGCTAGTTTAGATTATTCAAAAGATGAAATTGAAAAAAGGTTTATTGAAAATAAGATAAAAATGCGCATTGAGAAAAAACTTTCGCTTTTGGTAAATAATGCAATCGATTTTTATGATAAATCCGGCCTGTCAATTCTTGCACAGACAAATTTGGATATAGAAAAATTAGAAGAAATAATAAAAGAAACTAAACCTGAATTCTTATTTATAGATTATGTTCAGTTGTTAAAAATGCCAAAAGCACCGAATTTAACCGAAGCAACAAATCTTGCAATATATGAAATTAAACGTATCGCAAGAGAAAATAACCTATGCGTGTTTTTATTGTCGCAGCTGTCACGCAACCCAGAATACCGAACGGATAAACGACCAATTTTATCTGATTTGAGAAACGGGAGTTTGTTAGAAGAATTATCTGATGTAGTTATTATGATTTATCGCAACGGTTACTACAATATGAATAATAAAAATCTTGCAGAAGAAATTATTATAAGAAAAAACAATTCCGGTCCGATAGGAAATTTCTTTTTGAATTTTAAAGACGGATTTTTTGAAAATATAGATAATTTGGGAAATTTATAATTATGGAATACAAAATTATAAAAACAAAAAAACGAACAATTTATGCACCGGATAAGGAATTAAAAAAGATGCAGCGGGATGTTTTAAAGATTATTAAACAAGTTTTTAAGCTAAGTTTTAGTATAAAAGATTGTGCAAAAGTTCACACAAATCAGAAATGGATTTTGAAAATGGATATCAAAAACTTTTATGAGTCTGTTTCTGATGCTCAAATAAAACGAGCCATTGACAGTATTTTTAATAACATAAATAAACCTGTTCAGTATAATAAAAATGAAATTTATGCAATTTGCACGCTTGACGGCAAACTCCCGACCGGAGCTGTTACTTCTGCTTATTTTGCTAATATGGTTTTGGAGCCGATTGATGAAATTATAAAAAATTACTGTAAAAATTTGAGGATAAATTATTCACGCTATATAGATGATATGTTTTTCTCAGGGTCAGATAAAAATAACTTGAGACTTGCTGAAATTTTTACGGCTAAATTGTTGTATGAAAACGGATTTTCAATAAACCCAAACAAAACAAAATATATAAGTGATAATCGCAGACAAAATATTCTCGGAATAGTTGTAAATAATAAAACGGTAAGATTGCCTAAAAAAGAAAAACGAAAATTTCGTGCAATATTTTATAACTATTTAAAATCTATTGCTCTGCAGCAGAATGGCAATGTAATACCGTTTAAGAAGATAGAATATGATGTTATAAATGGTTATATTTCCTATATTCGAAGCGTTGATACAGAGTTTTATAAGTCCATACGAAAATATATTTTGTATATTACATATTCTATGCGGGTAAAAGATACTTCCGAAACAAAAAGACTGATAAAATCAATGTATTGGCATTAAAAAAGGTTACTTGTTGTAACCTCTTTTAATATAAATCATTTTGATTTTTCGCCAGAAAAATCTTCCAAATATGATTTATGCTGCGTGGCATAAAGCGTATCGCTTGCCCATAATATTATTATAAAACACAACTACGACAAAAAGGGTCATAATGAAAATAAAAATATTTATAATTTTAATACTAATGTCGGGCGGATTATTCATAATGATAACGCATTATAAGCCCTCTAATACAGATGTGCCGGTTGTTATCGAAAAACCGGAGAAAGTTTATGTTGAACCTCTAAGTATAACTGTGCCTGAGTCCTTAAAAATAAATTTTAAAAAAGGTACAGACTATTGCAATACACGAAATATTGCACAAAACGGAGCGTTTGAAAGTTGTGTACTTGATTATATTTATGAATGCAACAAAAAAGACCAGGAAATTATACTAAAAATCAATACCTACTGCGATAAAACTACCACAAACGAATGCGACAGAAGAAATTGCGTTGAAGAATTTATGGAATAAAATTATAAAAATGTTACCACCAGCAATTTTCACAATTATTACATTCGTTTTTGGTTCTGTTTTCTCGACCAACGTATTTATGTTCACAAAATTTTAAATAAATTAAATTCTCTGGTGTATTATGAAACTCGCAATTATCGATGTGATGCGTTTCGTATGGAATACCTTTTTCACATTTTTTCTTATCTCCTAAAAAGGCATTGGCAGCAACATTATATGTGGTAAGGTCTGTAAATCTTTCTGACCCAATTTTTAAATTTAAGTCCTCAATAATTAAATCTTCAATTTTACCATTGGTATATTCTATTTTAAATTGTCCAAACTGGCTAACTTTTAAATTTTTAATATTTTCACAAAGTGTTTTTTGTGGTCCTCGTTTATAATACGACTTTATATAATCAAGCATAGTTGTAGTAACTTCATACCAGTCACGTTTTGACTCAGGACAAATTTTTTTTAATTTATCCAATGAATATTTTTTTTCTGATATTCCATTTATATTTTGTTTGAACTTTTTGATTATTATTTTATTCATTTACCCCCCCCCCTATTTTAAATCCATGCACAATGGAGTGTTCTGTTGCCGTTAATAACACAAGATTATCAACACTATTGTCATAACCGTCATTTGTTATGTGATGGACGTGGTATCCATCACCTTCTATCTTACCTAAAAATGTGAATGCAACAAAATTGTAAATATAATCTTTTCTCAAATTTTCATCTGTAAGGGTTACATATTGCATCTTGTCATCTTTTTGTTTTTGAATTTTTCCATCAAACCTGACTCTACCAAGATTACTTACCATATATCTCGAATCAAGCGGAAATTCTTTCCAAATTTCGCCTTTTAAGTTATGCTCCTGATAATTGAATGACGGAGAAATACTTCGTCTTGTATCTAAATCAGTAAATAAAGGACTATAATCATCTAATTTTTGTTTTAATTCATCAAGCCACAAATCATAATTTTTCTTATAAGTTTCAAGAAATTCAGACTTTTGCTTTTTGTCCATGGTTCCACAAATCTTAATTCGATTTTTCATATCTTCATAAGAAATCATTCTATCCATAGTTAATTCTCCTTTATATTTTTATACATTTTTTTAATTTCACTGTTGTATGCATCTTTTAAACTTTGAGGTGAGAGAATTTTTACACTGCTGCGCCATTTTAAAATTTCTGTTATAATTTCAAATTTCCCGCTTGCTTTTAATGATAATGTGTACGAACCATCGTCATTTAATTTACCCCTTTGAGTTGGGTGGAAAAAGTATTCTTTCACGTCATCTGCACAGTCTTTATCAAATTGCAAAACTACATCAAAAACTTCACTCTGATACACTCCAAATGACCTTGCACAATATTCTTCCATGCTAAATTTTTCATCTTTATCAAAATAATTATTAGTCAGTTTTATATCCTTTATTTTTGCAATTCTGTATGTACGAATGGCTTGAGAGTAGTTATTATATGCAATTAGATATGCTCTGTCAGAATGCAAAATACCATAAGGATTTAGTGTAAAATCTTTATCCATATCTGCATATCTGATTACAATTTGCTTTTGGCAAAGTATTGCATCATTTATTAT
Organism: bacterium; assembly: GCA_017467605.1. Classification (GTDB taxonomy): domain Bacteria; phylum Cyanobacteriota; class Vampirovibrionia; order Gastranaerophilales; family Gastranaerophilaceae; genus Zag111. The sequence goes on from JAFUSQ010000039.1 coordinate 35,001, forward strand.
TTGTAATGTTTCAAGTTTAATATTTTCCCTAAATCCCTGTCTTATAGCATAGGCTTGGGTCGATAAAATTTCATCCACATCAACATTAGAAACATTTTGCGGATTAAGTGCCTTTATTTTTTCAATAAGTTCGTCAATTTCTTTTTGTTTTGCCGGAGATTTTAGAGATTTTTTGCAGTATTCAAGATTGGCAAAATCCGCAGATGTAAAATTAATGAGCCAATTCATTGTCCCTTTTTTAAATCTCCAACGTTTTTTCTTGTCTTTATCGTTATAAACTTCTTCTATTTTGTTGCCAAAATTTTCAAACAATACTGCTTTCATACGTTCTGCACTACGGCGGGAACATTCAAATTCATGTGCAATATCATCCAATGTCAAACCGCCGTAACTATTCTGCATTAGTATAGCAAGTTCTATAATTTCATTTGCTTTATTTAATCTCGACATTTGTTTCTCCTTATATTTTCATAATATAACACAACTACGACAAAATGAGTCGTAGTTGTGTTTGTTTTTGAACAACATTCAAACGCTACAAAGAATTATGCGTTGAAGTTAAGCGGCAAAATGAAACCTTAAAGCCAGAACAAATTGAATGGGGTGAATTTTTAATAAAAAATAAAATTCCGTATCGAGTAGTACTAGTTGAGTAATAAAAAACATCTTCATCTCATAGTTAATTTAATCTTGTCCTGTATGTTAAATTACACCCTTGTTTTTGAGAAACCGTAACGATTTCTCGTAGTCATAAAAGGTTAAATATACTTAAGTATTATTACGGACTTGAAAAATAAGTTGATGGCATGTAAAATTGTATTATGGTATCCGAAGAAAAAATTTATAAGCTCTTAAATGAAAGAGCAACTTATGTAATTGCTAATTTCAATTATTCTGGTCCACAAGCATTTGAAAAAGATTTTTATGAGTCTGATAGTATTCAAGAATTAAAATTAGATTTAAAACCTGCTCAAATAAAAATTGAACCTAATAATGTTGTTCCGGTCGGTTTTCCTTTACCTATCAAGGCTTATAGAATTAATGATTCTATTGATATGGTTTTATCAGGTATGGATAGAAGATTGGACTTAATGACTGATAAATATTCTGTTCATCATGAACTTTTAGATAAATTATTGCTAAGATTAGCTCAGACAAAGATTTCTGATATTACTGCAATCGGTATAAATTATGATGCAGAATGCAATACCGGGACAAAAAAACTATCAATTTTTAATACAAAAATTAATGATGAAACTATAGGTAACTGGTCATCTAATAATGGTTTTAGAGTTTTGATACCTTTTAATTTAGAGAAATATGATTCAGTTGCTACGTATACAATACAAAAAATTAAAGGAGGGAATTTATCTGACAAGTCATTTGAGGAATATGTATATGGTGTATCTGTAAATTATAATTTTGTACTAAAAGCAGATAAGGCAAACCTGAGTAAACAAGTAAAAAGACTTGAAGATATTATTTCTTATACAGATGATTTATACAAAGATTTTGAAACAAAATGCAAAGAAATTACGAATTTATGTTAGATACTGAAAATAATCTTATGCCTGAAATCGAAACTCAACCTTCTACATCTGTTCATCGGGAGGAAGATAAGTTTTTTATTGAGGGTAAGACAGGTTTAAAATTATATGTTGTTAAAAATGATGAACCTCATCACGAGTCAACAATTTATCTAAATGCGGATTATAATAAAACTTCACCCGCTAATTATCAACTATGCAAAACTCAGCAAGAGACTGTTTCTGCACGGGTTTTATATATCAAAGATGGGAAAGTCGGAATTGAAGTATTTTTACCAAAGGGAAAAGTTCAAAAAGTTTTGAAAAATACTTATGTTAACATTTTAAAGAGAAAAAATTTACTATCAGTTGGAACTGAATTTGATATACAATATACTGTAGATGAAGATAGCACAACTACAAAAATTTTAACCCAAAAATATAAAGCTGATGAAGAAATTGAAGCTATCTATAATACATTACTGGAAAAATAATTAGGTTAACAAATGCTGGATTTATTTTTTTTCAATGTTGGTCATGGTGATTCTATTGCAATTAGGTTTCCAAATAATAAATGGGGAATTATAGATTGCAATAAAAATTCTTATTCATCTGTGCCAAACGTATTAAGATTTTTACGTAATAATGATGTAGACAGCTTAGAGTTTGTCTGTATAACACACCCTCATACTGACCATTTTTATGGGGTAAATGATTTGATTGAACATTATAGAGAAAATATCAACTATTTAATTTTGTATGGTATGTATACCGGTCACAATAATGAAAACAATTCAAACTCAGATTTAAATAAAGCTATTAAAAACTTCGTTTTATTTAATAGGAAAACATACAAACAGAAAATAAAACTTATAAAATCTGATGAAAAAATCAATATTGGTGAAATTTCTCTAACTTGTATTAATCCCCAAAGTGATTTTTTAGATAATGTTAGAAAACAGTCATTTGCCCAAACCAAAGCTGACTATAATGATTTATCAGTAGTCTTTGTATTTACATATAAAAATAACAAAATTTTTCTGCCTGGAGATGCGGGCAGAAGAATTTTAGAACCCTTAGTTCGAAATCTTGATCTTCATTCTGATATCGTAAAAATTTCACATCATGGTTCAAGAGAAAATAATACAAACGAAATATTGAAAGGATTACTGAAAGGAAATGACACGATTTCAGTAATTTCAGAAGGGCAAAATAAGTATAATTTGCCTTCGCAAGAAGTTATTGAACAACTAAAATTTCATAAGTCAGAGGTGCATATCACATGTGATATTGGAAATATTGATATTGTAGAGCACGAAGTTGATTTAGGGCAAAATGATATAACAGATTCGCTCCTTGAAGATATCGGTAGTGAAGATTTGTTAGAAAATATTATAACATCTGATGGGTGCATACAAATCATAATCGACGATTTCGGGTCAAAAAGTATTACTACACACCCATCAGTTGATGCTATAAATTTAAACTAACTATTTTGCAGTATTTAGGACATATTTTGCTGCGTTTGTTGCAGGCTCTACTGTCGAATCGTGGAACCAAACAGGGAAAATGTCTGTCATATGCCGGGTGTCATTTTTAACAACACATTCTTCGTAATTTGCCGCGGTAATTAACATTGTGTCTGCTCCGACTGAGCATGTAACTTCTTTATTTGGTTTTGTTGTCCCGTTTACATCAATAAATCCAATGTAAGAATATTTGCCAAAGAATGTAGTGCTAGGACTAAACCCAAATATTGCACCGTCTGCCATTTGATAAAAACTCATAAAAGTTTCTTTATAAGTTTGCATTTCAAATGTGTAATCAGTAGTGATATCTTCAGGACACCAACCAAATTTACTGATATTATTGTCATAAGATATACTGCATGCACCCAAATATGATACTCCTACTAAATTTTGCTCAAAAATTGAATATAAAGTTTGGTTTCTAACGTCTCTTTGCATCTGTGCACCAAGTCCGTCAAAATTATAGTCATTATGGGCTTCATTCATTCTTACTGCTTGATTTAAGGACGAAATAGATTTTTTGAATTGTGATCTGAATTTTGCTCCGTTTGTATTTGCAATCAATGTCGGGATAGTAATTGCCGCAACAACTCCTATTATGCCGAGGGTAATGAGGACCTCGGCGAGAGTGAAAGCCGGTTTTTTGGAGTAAGTAGGTGAATAAGTAGATAAGTTGATAAGTTCTTTACGGTTTATTATGTCACCCTGAACTTGATTCAGGGTCTGTTTTTTAATAGATTCTGAATCAAGTTCAGAATGACAATTATTTTTTTCCCTACGGTATAATTCCCCTTCGGCACTTCGTGCTATTTCCCCAATCGGAGCAGAATAATTACATTTACCTCCGATGAATCTTTTCGTTTTACTTTCTTCCACAAATAACTTTTTCATAAATTTTCTCCTTTTCTTAAAACTACGAATTAAATCTGTATTTTTACAAAAGTATATAATATTTTCATAGTTTTGTCAAAAGCACAAAATATTCTGCTTATTTCATGCTGATATGTAACTTATATTTAACTAATAGGAGATATATTGTGTCCGAAAATAAAAAACTATTAGGCAAACGCATAAAGCTAATTAGGAAAAATGCAGGTTATACTCAAGAAAAATTGTCAGAGCTTATAGGCATTGAAACAGGTTCTCTCAGCAGTATAGAAAGCGGGCATAGCTTTCCGTCTCTCACTACATTAGAAAAATTATCAAATGCTCTCAAAGTCGAATTGAAAGCTTTTTTCGACTTTGAAGATACAATGTCTATTAATGACATGAGAAAAATTATAATTAATAATATAAATAAAATAAGGGATAGTGAAATCCCTTATATCTATAAATATTTTGATGGTTATAAATGATTAATATGTACTATAGAAATAACGAGCACTTGCAAGCTTTTCGTATGTCATTCTACTGGCAATTTTTGCTAATTCAATTGCAGATCTAATGGTCAATTTATTCCCGCTAGCATTGAATTTATCAGAAAAAGCTTCTAATTCTTTTTCAAGTTTTTGAAATTTTCTATAGTGTAGTCTTGCCATTGCATCATTGTGAAGCATGCCGTATTCAACTGCTGTACTTTTATCATTGCGTAATTCGTAGAAACCTTTCATTGCGCGATATGTCTTTTTGGTTGGCATTTTGTAACCAAATGTGGTATCAGAACTTTTGATAACCGGAATTTCCATATTTTCTCCTTATATAAATACAAAAGAACTTTAAAGATTAATTTCCTTAAAGCTCTTTTCCTATTAAATGGTTGCGGGTGCTGGATTTGAACCAACGACCTTCGGGTTATGAGCCCGACGAGCTACCAGACTGCTCCAACCCGCGATATCTATTTTGTCATTCTGAACTTGTTTCAGAATCTATCTGCGGTATCGAAGTTTGCCCTTCGACAACTATATTATGTAACGCTGAAAATTTAAAATCAAGTGGTATAGAAATATTTGGAAAAAAGGCGGCGGGTTCATAAAATGAACCCGCCGCCTTTTTTATAGTATTTGTTTATTATTTTTTTCTTGATTTTGCAACTGTTGTAGTTTTAACTTTTTCATAAGTTTTTACGTTATTCAATGTTGCTTTTGAACCTATTACGGCTTTTTGGTTTCCTGTGTTAACCAGTGTACCTTCTGTTCCGCTATTTAGTTCTGTTGAATTCAATACGGTTAAGCTGCCGCCTTGATTTGAAATAATAATAGGTGCACCTGTTGTGGTTATTTTACCTGAAACTTCCATGCTGCCAACTTTATTAACTAATGCTGCTTGGTTATTTGTGGTATTAATTGTTCCGTTGTAGCGTAAACCGTTTTGTCCTGAAATATTTTTGATTAAGACTTCGCCGTTTCCGTCAACTACAAATGTACTTGTTACATTTATACCTGTGCCGTTTTGTCTTGCTGCTGCGTAGAATCCTCCGTTTTCACCAAGTTTACCGCTATTGTTATGAACTGTTGCACCAAGATTTAATGCTCCGGAATTAGCCAATACATTTACTCTGCCGGTGTGAGAGAGTTCGCTGTTAAATTCCATATCGCCTTGACCGTAATTTTTAATATTTACGTTACCGTTTTGTGAATTTATTTTTCCGTTGCTGGCCAAAGTCATATCTCCGCCTCTTGAACGGTTGATAATTCCAAGATTTCCGCCATCAACATTGATATTTCCGGATACATACATGTTTCCTGAATCATTATTAATTGCAACAGTGCCGTTTTTACTTGTGATTGTTCCTTGTAAATCCAAACCTCTCGTATCGTTAGATATTGATTTTGAATGGTTTCTGATTACTAAAGGTCCGTTTTCATTAGAAATTACTGATGCTGAAGATGCAACAATGCCGGTGGAATCATTTCTGCCAATAATGTATAATTTACCGTCTCTGTTTGTAATTGTTGCTGCAGTTGTTTTTGATGAATCTGTTGCCAAATTCAATTTGCCTGCATCATTATAGATACGAGTTTCACCGGTATTGTCGATTTTACCGACAATTGTTGTTCCGTTATTACCAGTGTTAGCAATTTTTAATTTACCAACATTTGTAATATCTGCATTTTTGGTAATTGAAAGTCCGTCACCACGGTTTATAATGCCCATGTTACCATTGTTGTTAATTTCTCCGTTAACAAGCATTGTACCTTTGTAGTTGTTAAGGGCAGTCTGACCAGAAAGATTTATAAGCAACCCTTCAAGTGTCATACCGGAACCTGTTACGTTTTTAACTGCTAAAGTTCCATTGGCAGCTATGTCTCCGGCAGCTCCCAACTTGCCTGTTCCGTAATTATAAATTTCAACTTTATCAGCAGCTACATTAGAGCCGTTAGCTAATAATAAATCTTTTCCTTTATTTAGAACGATAGCTTGTTTATCTGAAACTAAGTTTCCGGTTGATTTAATATTTAAATCTCCTTTTGTGTTGTACAATCTTGTAAGTTCAGAGCCGTAAACACCTCCGTTCACTTGTAAACCGCCAGTGCCGTTATTTGTTAAATAAGTTTCACCTTTGTAGTTAACAACATTGCCTGAAACATTCAAACCGCCGTCTTTGCTTGATTTAATCAAAATAATGCTGTTTTTGTCTGCAACTAAATCGTTAGCACCTGTTAAACCTTGTGTGTTTACCAAACTGTTAAATAATGCATCAGCTTGTTCTTGTGATGATAAAATTGATGAATTTTTAATTCCGTTTAATATATCACCTGAGATATTTACGTTTGCACCGCGAAGATCAACCCCGCTTCTTGCAAGAACTTTACCTTTGATATTGATTTCAGCGTTGCTATCTTGTTTAATTTTTGAAACTTGGTCGATATTTTTATAATATTTTGCATCATAATCATCAATCAAGCTGTTATATTTTGTAGTAGAAGGTGTTGCAACAGATAAAGAACCTACGTTTAAAACACCTGATGAACCTACAATAAAACCGCCCGGTGTCATAAATATTACGTGTCCATCATAGAATTTGCCGTCACGCATAGAATTTAAAACACCATTGATATTTACACCATTTTTAACAAGGTTAATGAAAGCTTCAATATTTCTGTCTTGACCGCCTTTTTGTCCTTTAAATATTAAATTCGCGATATCGCCTTGTGTTAATGTGAAATTGTCATATTTTCTATAACCAACATCACCATTAATTTTTTCCGGGTTAATGTTGTATGTGTTTCCCGTTGGGGTTACACCCGTAATATTAGATGCTTGAGCACCTGATACAGACAATGCAGCCGCAATTGCCACAAGAATTAGTTTTTTCTTGTTCATAAAATATACTCCTTTTTTTGAAAATTTGTTTATCATGATATTACTTTTTAATCCTTGAAAAGGTTTATGCACACTCGGTTTTCATCTCTTTATCTTTACAAAAAATCGAATCATTATTGCATGCTAATATATATTTCTAATATATATTATACTATATATAAACCTCGTAAAAATTAAAATTTGACCCTAATTTTGTAAATCTTTAAAAAACTTAATATTGGCAAATAGATTAATTATGTTTGCTTTTTATTGTATGTTTTAGGAAATTACCGCAGGGTTGTTCTACACAATGATAAGTGAAAACTCCGAATATCATTACCAAACTCAAAGTAAGTATTACATTTCCCAAAGGGTGCGTGTAAACAAATTCCGTATGATATTTCCACAAACTTCCTGCTAATATAGCAAAAACAAGTTTATGAACCATATAGAGCGAATAAGTATATTTTGCAAGATTTACACTAATATCACCAAGTATACTGTCATTTAAAATTTGAGAGATATAACCTTTTTTGACCACAAACAAAATAATTATTGCTATAAAATCAAAAATAAAAATCATATGATTGTTAAATTTCAATCTGTGCAATATTAAATTATTAATCATGAAATACAAACAAATAAATTCAGCAAAAGTAACGATTATTTTTTGATAAGTATTAAACGTAATCTGCTGAATTTTTTCTTTATAAATTTTCCACCAGTCACCGATAATATATCCAATTCCGATACCGCCTAATGCACGCATGAATCCAACATTAAAAATATGATAAAAAGTTTGTTCTATGCTGTTTATATGACCATTTTTAGCATTAATTAAAAATGAATAACAGAAAAATACGATAAGAAAAATGGCAAAATTAACTTTTTTCTTATCAAAGTTTTTAAGCATATAATAATAAATACCCAAAACCCACAACATAGATGACACATACCAAAAAGGTTTGATAACAGAACAACCGTCAAGATGAACAGACATTCCTGTACCATGTAGATTTAACAGAACAAGTATATTTGCATATAAATTAAAATCTTTTATTCCAAACAAAGAAATAATAAAAGCTGATATTACAATAAAAATAGCAACAGGATATAACCGAATAAATTTCTTTTTAAAAATTCCCATAAACTATATTTAGTATTGAGTAAATATGCAAAAAAGAAGCCGGAAATTATAAAAAACAGATCTACGGCTTTTTGTCCATTTGAAAGAATATTATTACCTTTTAAATACATCGTAATATCAGGAAAATATTTATATAGCTGCCCACAATATAAATGTAATAATATTATAGCAATACAACCTATTACCCTTAAAAATTCTATATTCTTAATTTTTTGCACTTTATATTAACTCCTATACTCCTTATCTAAATACATATTCTTTCAACATTATTGAAAAATTCATCAATTTTATATTTTGCATTTTCTGAATATTTTGATGCCATAACTTTGAAATTATCAGTATATTCCTTATTATTCTTAAGTAGCTCTACTTGAGAGCTAATATTTAAGTTTTCATCAAGAAGAAATTCTTTAGGTAAACCTGAATCATGAAATAAACCTTCAATTTTATGAGTATTTGATGGAAATGCTGCACAAGGGATTCCATATTTCATTGCCATAGTTAATACATGAAATCTTCCAGTAATAATCAAAGATTCGCTATTTAGATTTGAAATAACCTCCTCAGATAAAATATTTTCATTTTTTGCAGTTAAATAGTACATTTCGTAATGATTTTTTTCTGCAAAATTTTTAAGTTTGTTTGTTAAATGTGTGTATACAGAATCTGTAACAATAATTGCTCTTTTCTTTAAATCATTATTAATCTTTTCACCATAAAATGTCATATCAGGAACAATAAAAACTTCCTTTGATGTATTTTTTGTAATTTCTTCAAAGCTTTTTGATTCTCGAACAGAAATAATATCAAATAAATCAAGATATTTTAGATTTAATGAATTATTTTGCCATACAGCATTTAATAAAATAATTTTTTTACCAAGCTTTTTTGCTAATTCACACTTTTGGAAAAGTAATTCTCCTCTATCATCATGTAACGTGCCTTCGCCATTAAAAATTAATATATCAGATTGAGCTATAATATTTTTGTAATTTTCAATAGAGCAACATGAATCCGGATAATTACTATCATAATATATTATATTGATATTATGATTTCGGCATAATAATTCCAAATTTTCCATAACCTTGCTACAACCTAAATGTACTTCATTTCTACGCGTATCATTCAGGACGTAAGCCTTGATTTGATTATCATTTTTTGGAATAAAATTTTTATAATTTGATAACAAAACCTTATTTTCATATTTTAGTTTTTTTAGTTTACTTTTTAGTAACTTATTTTCTTTTTCAAGATTTTTATATTTAGATTTACTTTGTCTTAGACCAAAAAAATCCAATATCATTTATTTTCTCCAATTAATTTCAATAAGAATTCTGCTTCTTCATAAAAATTATGAGTAGTCTTTCTGCCTTTTTCATTTTCGACATTTCTATCGTTGAAATAATGCAAACAAATATCATCAAAATTGTCTTGCAAGAAATTAAAACCGTAAAAATCTATATTTTTAAAATCTTTCAAAATTTTTGATAAATTGTAAATTAATATAAATCCCTGTGTCGGGTTATAATTCACCAACCTGCGAAGTTCATCAGTATATTCATTTGACAAACAACAAATTTTTGAATTATTTTCCAATGCTTCATACAGAAATTCAGGAGATGGCACATATCGTCTTACAGCATTATCGCCATGCAAAACTACAGAATATTTTTCATCTCTTTTTTCGATATCCGACATAAGGCCGTTACACCATATATCTGTCTTTGCTCCGCAATCTTGCTCATAACCGGCAATCTTATAATTGTTAAACCGAATAACAATATCATGAGAATCAATTTCTTCACCTTTGTTTGTACCAATAATATTTGGAGCATTTCCTACTATTGCAATAGTCTTATTTTTAAGATAATTATACAAAAAATTTTCTTCTTTTGATTTTAAAAGTTCTCGATACACAATTGCAGATTGTTTGATTTTATCATTTGAATAACCACTTATATCAGCAAAATCCGCAACTGATAAAAAATGTTCTATCTTGGATAATCCATGATAATAAATATATTTATTTAAAATTTCCAGAGCTTTATCCCTGTTATTTTTTTCCAGCAAGCAAGAAATATATACAAGCCATGTTCTTTTATCAAAATACTTCCAATAAAAACACGACTTTTCTAAATATAAAAATCTATTCATTAATTCATCTGTAATACCATAGTATCTGTATATATCATAAAGATTCCTATATTCGTAATTTTTAATCAATTTTATATTATCTGATAAATTCGTAATTTTTTTTCGTAATATAGCATACTTATTTTCTAAATCCTTAAAATTTTTATCCTTTTTCTTAACCTCTTTTAACAAAGAATTATATGCAAGTTTTTGAGAATAAAATTTCATTTTCATACCAAAAACTGAAATTATTCTATGATTCTTTTCGTTGTAAATACAAAGCAAATTTTTTATTTTCAAAATTTACCCCTTCATGATTTCTTCGAGCTTATCGACAATTCTTTCTGCTGCGTGACCATCATCAATGCAACCTTTGCTTTTTAAGAATTCGTCACATTTTTCGGCAAAACCCTCTGTTTTGAAATTCAGAATATTTTGGATAAGTTGTTCATTGTTTTCAGCAATAGGATAAGGCAAGGTATTTAACGGATAATAAAAACCTCTCTCTTGATTATAATCAGCCAAATCTGTCGCAAATATAAACCCTGGCTTTTTGGTCAAAATATAATCACAAATCCAACTTGAATAATCAGTTATACCTACATCTGCCAAAAGCATTATCTCCTGAATATCAGGATAATGAGAACAATTAATTACAAAATCAGGGAATTGTTCTTCCAAATATTTTGATAATTTTTTTAATCTGCTATGAAGCCTTGTTAGAATAACCCATTCCCCGCCAAATCGTCTGCTTAACGCATTTCGCAAAGCTTCATAATCTATATCATAATGCTCTAACCCTTTATCATCTCTGAATGTTGGAGCATATAATGCAATTTTTTTATCAGAAGAAATATTATATAAAGAACGAATTTTTTCTTTTATCGCAATTATATTTTCATCTCTATCATCTTTTAGTAAGATATCATTTCTTGCATGACCAAATTGCAATATTTCTGAATTTTCCCACAAACTTTCCCTAAAAACATCATTCTCAAATGTACTGTTTGAAATACAATAATCAGTAATTTTAGCATCTTTTCTTGCCATTTTTACCCATTTTTTATTACTTTCAACATTAAATCGTTTTAACCCGATTGAGCCGTGCCAGGTTTGTATAAGGATTTGATTATCTTTTTTAGCAGCCCCGTAATAGGTCATTGTTATTGAATTTGAAATCCAAACCTTTGAAGTCGCCGCCTCGATATAAAATTCTGCCGAATGCGGTGTTACGCACCTGACTTTTTCTGGAATATTCTCAGTGCTACCTTTCTTTAACCAAATAATTTCCCAAGGTAAATCCCTGCGTAAAATTTCTTCAGTTATTGCTTTAGGATTACAAGTATATTCGCCGTTAAATGTTGAAAATATTATTTTATTATTTTGAACAAGTTCATGTTTCATGTATTGTTTTCTAACTGGTGCTGAAATAATGTTATCTAATAACATATATGGGTTTTTGCACATCTTTTGAAACAAGTTTCCGGCTAAAATCTTCTCTAAAACTCTATTCATGTTCTCTCTATCCCTTTATATTTTTATTGGCATGTAAGAACTTATATATTCTCAACATGACAAAGTATAGGTTACCACAATTTATATGTCAATATAGTAAAATTAATGCTATGTATTGCAATAAGGATTTATTACTTCAATTAGGCAGAAATGTGAAAGCGGAACGAATACGAAAAGGTTATACTCAAGAAACTTTTGCAGAGCATTTAGGGGTAACCAGAGAATATGTTAGCAGAATTGAGCGTGGACAAGAAAATATGTCCATTTTGAAAATTTTAAATATTGCAAACAAACTTGAAACAGATATAAATGATATTTTAAGATTCTAGAGGGTAAAGTTTTCCTATTTGTTCTAATGCTTCATTATTGGGGTATTTTTTTAAAAGTTTTTTATAATATTTTTTCAATTCCTTTTTATTCCTATCTATAAAATCTTCCACACAAGGGCTATCGTGGAAGAATTTTATGAAAGCGGCAAGGGCTTTTGGGTATTGTTTTGACTCAAAGTAAGAAAACGATAAAATAGCATCTGTTCCGCCATATTCTATAACTTCCGGGTCAGTAATCCGGCTTAAAATATCAATTACTTTATTATAATCTTTTTTTGTTTTTTTATTGTTATAATATGTAAGAGCGATATAGAACTCATTCCAAGGATTTTCGGGGTATAGTTTTAATAAATGTTCGGTTAACTCATCTGCTTGTTCATACATTTTTTTAGTTTGTAAAACCTGAATTTTGAAGGCCAGAAGGTTGTATGAAGTCGGATATTTTTCAACTCCATTGTTTATAGTGTTTAGTGCCAGAGTATTTTTGTTAAGCAATATATATACTGCGGTTAGGTTTGCATAAAAATCCTCTGAAAAATTCGTTCCTATTTTATATGATTTTTTGTAAAATTTTAAAGCGGTTTTATAATCTTTTTTTAATGCGGCATAAATGTTTCCTTTTAAAAAATATCCATCGATATCTGTTTTGTCGATTTTTATAGATTTATCGGCGTATTCGATAGCTTTTTCAAAATTATTTTTTGTTTGATATATAAATCCAAGCCTTGAATACATATCAGCTTCTTTGCAATTTCGTTTTTCGGCTTTCAAAAATTCATCTTTTGCCTTTTCAAGATTTTCTGCCATCATATAGGCAAAACCTTTTCTGTAATATCCCATTGGGTCGGATTTATCCATAAAAATTCTTTTATTTGCGTATTCAACGGCTTTCTTATGTTCGTTGAGTGCGCTATAACAGTATGAGATTTCGAAATATAACTGGGGCGCAGAATAGCCCATTTCTTCGGATTTTAAGTAAAATTTTAAAGCTTTTTTGCACTCATTATTAATATAATATATCCAGCCTTTAAAATAGTAAGAATAAGCATTTTTCGGGTCAATATCAATTGCTTTTGTTGCGTATTCAATTTCTTTAAGCAAATGATTTCCATCAAGTCTCGTATAACATTCTGAAATCTGTCTCATCATTAAAACATCATCATTGTATTCATATTTTTCGGCCAAAAGTTCGTATTTTAGAGCATTTTCGAAATCTCCGTTTTCATAGTATGCTCCGCCTAAGAGACAATATGGAAATCCGTATTCTTTGTCGAGTTTAATTGATTTTTTAGCATAATATTTTGTTTTTTCAAATTCATCTTTTGCAATATAAAGTCTTGCAATGAAAGAAAACATATCTGCAGATTCGTAACCTTCTTTTTCGGCTTGCAAAAATTTTTTCAATGCTAAATCATCTTTATCCATATCATAAAAGCATAATCCCTCTTTATAGATGGCATAACCGCGCTTTGATGAACTCTTTTTAGCACTGAATTTTTTATTAAACCGAATAATATTATTTTCTTTCAAATTTATGCTCCCTAAATCAATTTTTAATTAAATTTACTAAAATATCAATAGTATAAGTACAAAAATACCCTCTCAATAATGAGAAGGTATTTTCTTTTATGGAGGTAATTAAACTTATTTCATTGTATTTGCACCGTTTAATAGTCCGTAAGCAGCGTCCCAACCGCTAATTCCGCCTCTGATTTTGAATTTGGCAATTTTATTGGTGCTATTTTTTTTATTTTTTGCTTGGGTTTTTGTGTTTTTATTTTCAAGTTTTTTACTTTGTTGTCTTACGGAAATAACAGAATTTGCATAAGTCAAAAAAGTTCTGTATTCGTTGCAAGCGTAGCCGGCTTTAATTTTTGCAGGATAAGCGTAGCTTATGTAATTGTAGATATTCAAAGCTCTGTCTGCGTTTGCAGGCTGGCCTAAAATAGTTTCCCAATATGTTCCAGTTTGTTTTGTTAAAACTACGATAAGGGCAAGCGGATTGTATCCGGCATTTACCATCAAATCAACTGCGATAATGTCAGCTTCTTTTTCTTCTTTTGTATTGTTGTAGTTTGAAACTAAAGTCGCTGTTGTATCATGTGTCACATTTGTATTTGTAGTTGATTGCAGTAATGAAACAACTTTACCTTTTGAAGCATGACCGCTTATTATATGTCCTAATTCATTTCCGATTACTGCGGCAACTTCATTATCATTCCCTGCGAAAGTTAATTCGTTTGTTGAAACATTTACGGTTTTGTTTGTTGCGTAACTTGAATTGTCTACCGAACCTGAAACAACCATGAATTTTACATTTGTTGTAGGAATACCGTTTTTGGTATACATATTTTCGCCAACCGGTGTAACTCGGCTTGAAGCATCATAAGTTGCAGCACTTACAGGAATTACGAGTGAAACTGCAACAAAAAGTGACATTATAATCTTTTTCATTCTTTTCTCCTTTCTTATTTCCCAACAACATCATATAACAAAGTTATCTTTTTGTTAAATACCATGATAAAATATTTCTATGCAGAACGAAGTATTGATATCATCAGCGACAAAGCATAATTGGCTGAGATTAAACGTTAACGAACAAGATTTGACTCAAAAGCTTACCAGTAGAGCAAATAAGAGACTTTCTAAAAAGACTATAATACCCGTTGAATATTTTGTTAACCGAAAAAATATCCATGTTCTGGAAAAAGTTTTATCTAAATCTTATGATATCGAAAATACAATTTATACTCTTGCAATTAATGAATTAATAGCAAATAAATTATTGAAATTAAAAAATAATCTGCCGTTTTCTTCAAATGAATATATTTTGGAAATCTTATATGAATATTCAAAGGGGAGAATAGATATTAATAATGAACTTTTAAAAATAAAATTACCTCAAAAAGAGAGGGATTTTTTGGGAATAGTTTACCAATCACTGCTTTCTGAGGGCTCAAAAAATCAAAAAGGTTCATATTATACTCCTCACAAAATAATAGATAATATTCTGACAGATATAGATGATGATGCAACTTTTCTTGACCCATGCTGCGGTACGGGAAGCTTTTTGATTTCGGCTTCTAAAAAAATTAAAAACCCTAATAATATATATGGTTTTGATCTGGATAAAACAGCTTGTTTTATTGCAAAAATCAATTTGGTATTAAAATATAAGAACATTAAATTTAGACCAAATATTTATAATTCGGATTTTATAACCGAAAGTAAAGTTACAAAAAAGTTTGATGTTATTGCAACAAATCCGCCATGGGGTGCATCAGATACTTCAAAATATAAAAAGAAATTTCCGCAAATTATATCCGGTGAATCTTATTCATATTTCATTTATAAAGCTTCAAAAATGGTTAAAGAAAACGGTAATTTATATTTTATTCTTCCCGAATCAATTTTGAATGTAAAAACCCACAGAGATATAAGATGTTTTATTTTGGAAAATTTTCATATTAATAATATAAATTTGATAGGCAAACCTTTTTCCGGAGTATTGAGTAATGTTGTAATCCTAAATCTTGACAAAGATTTTGATACTCCTGAAGTAACAATTAAATTTGGCAGAAAAATTAAGCATATAAATCAAGAATTTTATCGGCAAAATGTTAACAATAATTTTTCAATCCTTGATAATAAAGACGTTGAAATATTGAATAAAATATACAAAACCGAACATTATAATTTAGATGAGAACAGTTTTTGGGCACTTGGTGTGGTTACCGGAAATAATGCAAAATATGTTTCGGAAAATTCTGATATAGGAGAAAAAATATATTCCGGTAAAAATATTCTTAAAGGCAAAATTACTGATAGCAATAAGTATTTGAAATATGACAGAGCAAAATTTCAACAAACTGCTTCGGATAAAATTTATCGAGCTAAAGAAAAATTGGTTTATAAATTTATATCCAAAAGGCTTGTTTTTGCTTATGACAATGAGCAGCGTTTATTTTTAAACAGTGCAAATATATTAATCCCAAAAATTAAAGGGTATTCTGTGCGAACGGTTATGGAATTTCTAAATTCAACTTTATTTCAATATATATATTCAAAGAGATTTAATGAAATAAAAATATTAAAAGGTAATTTGATGGAATTGCCTTTTCCGAAATACGATAAAAAACAATATCCTAAAATAGACGATAATACAATTTTTAAGATATTCAACATGACAAAATCAGAAATTACCTACATAAAACGCGAAGTTATAAGATAAACAATCATTTGCCCCTTTTTTGAATTTTAATTTCGTAACCCAAAAGCTCTGCTATTGTTTCCATCTCGTCATAATTAAGCGAACTTAGCGAAATCTTGTTCTGTAAACTCCTTTGAGTGTAGTGTTTACCTGTTTTTTCTTCAAGCATTGCTGCCAATTTTTTTACAGTTAATGCTTCTCGCATTATCAAAATTCTAAGTTCTTCCTTAGATGACATAATTACCTCATATTTAAGGTAATTATATGAATAATGAGAGAATATTGACAAATATGAGATAATAAGATAAACTAATAATAGAAATATGGGGTATTTACTCTATATTTAAGACTTTAGTTTAAGCATGATTATTTGGAGGTTTTTATGAAAAGATTGACAAAAGCATTCACCCTCGCAGAAGGTCCTCACCGGACGGAGAACAGAAGTTATTGTCACCCTGAACTTGATTCAGGGTCTAAAAAACAGATGCTGAAACAAGTTCAGCATGACAAAAATAAGACGTGTGCATTCACACTTGCAGAGGTGCTAATAACCCTCGGTGTAATCGGAGTAGTTGCAGCAATGACAATTCCGACACTTATGGCAAATGTTAAAGGTAAAGAATATGCGACAAAATTCAAAAAAGAAATATCAGTATTAAATCAAATGGTTAGAATGAATAAATCCCAATATGATTGGGATTTTGCTAATACAAGAGCTATCTCAGATAATTATCCATGTACGGCATCTGATAATCCTGAGGCCAGTACCTCTATTTGTTCAATCTTTAATGCTAATTTGAAAGGGATTACGTTTAATAACTCATATTTTGTCCAACAAGGAGATAAACCATCTAAATTGCGTATAGATGACGAATATCCCGATGATGGTGAATTTTATACAATAAAATTGGCTGATTATAAATCATCAACGAATTATCTGTTAGTTGATTCTTCTCCATATTATATTTTGTCAGATGGTGCATTAATTGCTGTGCCTAGTAATATGTACACAGGGAATTGCAGTATTCCTACAGGAATGTCTTTAGAACAAGCACTTGTTGATGTTGATATGTATTTACAGAATTGTGTTGGCTTTATAGATGTAAACGGACCTGAGTTGCCCAATACTGAAATAAGCTGCTCTACTGGCAAAACTGATAATCTGAATTTTAAGGAACCCTGTACTGTTAAAAATAATGAGATTAAAGATGTATATCCTATATTATTTTATGATTCAACTGTAATTCCTGCAACCAATGCAGCAGCTTATGTCTTGAATAATGTAAAATAGTACTTGGTGGGGTAGGTACCCCACCTTACAAATTGTTTCGGTCGTTCCTCGCTCGCAATGACATGTAAGAATGCGATTGCTACGGGGGTAAATAAAGCAGTCCGTGCATTTACCCCTTTGTGGCTTCCCAGAGTCCATGAATATTACAATATTCTTTTGCAATTGTGTGGGTTTCGTGCGAACACAATTCCATTATCGGTTGTTCGGTAGGAGCTAGAAATTTGATTTCAACATGTTTTTTATCCTCAGATATTGCTTCAATGAACTGAATATAATGTTCTTCTGTCATTGGGTGAAGTTCTGAACCTATTTGAATTTTGTTATCCTCCGTAAAAACAGGTACGTGTTTTTCCTGTTTTTCTTCATCACTCAAATGTGCTTGTAGATACTTCATGGGGTGTCCGCAGCAAACAAGTTCCCCGTCTCCTCTATTTAATACTTGAATAATTGTCCCACAGATTTCACATCTGTATAAATCCAGACGTTCAGACATTTTGACCTCCTTTTGAAAACGAAAAATAATAAAAACCTTGCCACTGTCTATCGAATATTATAAATAAATTGTCCTTCGATACTTTCTACTTCAAAAAATAAAACACCCGCAAGATCAATCTTAGTGCTGCTGAGTTTCCCCCCTGACACGATTCGAAAGTTTACGCCATTTTATCGTTTGCTATCTACGATTATATCGAATTTCAATGTACCCATAATGCCCTCACAACAGGCTCTGCACCCCGCATTAGCTTCGGGTCGAGAGTTCGCAACACCCCGTGGAGCAAGGTAATTTTATTATAGCATAAATCATTTTGATTTGTATTAGTCAGCTTTACAATTATTAAAAGTATAGCAATTTTAATTGTGTTTATATTTTATAATTTTAAAGGTTCAAAAGTATGTTAGTCAACTATACAAATACTCCTTCAAATAATCTTCAATTTACCTCATTAAACAATCCCATCAAACCTTTTCAAATAATAACCCCAAAAGGAACGCTTGATTGTATTGAGGTTAACTACAGACATTTGCCTAAAAGTATAGGATTTTACAGGAAATTGTCAGAATTTTTTATAGGTATTTTTTCAAGAACTTCATCTGACCCTAATTGGAAAATTTTATCGAGTCCAAAGCTTGAAAAAGATATTTATGATAAATGTATTGAATTTGATGTTAAAAAGCTTAGGAATGCTATCAAAGATAAAAATACCACAGTTTTATACGTAAGAGATAAAGCTAAAAATTTGGTTGGTGCAATAGTTACAAAGAGTTTGAAAGAAACTCCTTTTGTAAAAGATAATATGGTGCTTTATGTAGATTCTCTTGCCGTTGTACCTGAATATAGAGGATTTAATATTGCAAAAACTCTTTTGTATAAAGTTTTTGAAGCCTCACAAAATTCGTTCACCGATGCTTTCCTTGCCGCTTATAAAGAATCTGTTCCATTTTACGAAAAATTAGGCTTCTCAAAGCTTTCCGGAAGAACCAAAGCTCAACAATATGTGATTTCAGAAATGGCAGAAGAACGATACGATTATCCAAAATTTGTCCGTTTTTTATCAATGCCGTTAAGTAATATTGAACCTGTAAATTGGTGCGACAGAATTTATCGAAGAAATATTCCGAAATATTAACCTCTTGTGAGTTCGTATATTCTGAATTCACCCGGCTCTAACTTATCAAAATGAATGCTTTCCATATCTTCCATTTTTTGTGGCTGATAATCTTTTTCTTTCAAAATGTATTCATTTGTTAAAATATAGTCGGCAGGAACAAATATTTCTTTATCAAATACAGGGTATCCTTCAACAATTTCTCTGTAATTTTCTCCTGTTGCTGCAGTTTTTGTAACTTTTTCCGTCGGGTATTTATGATTTGATACTATTAAATACGCAGTTTTTAAAGGTTCTCTTGTTATTAGCCAAGAGCTGAAGCCATCTTCATCATCTACTATAATTTGTGCTTCTCCTTCAGTGATAATGTTATTATTTTTTACAAAACGATCAATTGCGTCAAATTTATTATAAAAATCTTCATTTGCTGCTCGCTTCATTGAAACTTCTTCTCCAATTGTATATTCTGTTCCGCCCTGAGTGAAGCTTTCATCTCCGTCAACATACATCATTGGACGCTGTGCGTATTTTCCGCCCGGCAAAAATTTATATTTGAACCATTTGTATAATGCTCCATTTTCACCCAGTTGTCCGGGGTATTGGTCGATTGCATTAAATTCTCCGTCTTGGTTGTTATAAGTTTTTAGGATTGATAACATATTTCCTTTTTTAAATTTAACGTTATAATTTGTTAAATTTTGGTTATCTTCAGTAATTTTTTCCGGAGTTTTGTCAAATTGAGAAATGATGTCATTTCCCCAAAGTAAATCAAATTTCATATCTTGGTGATATTCTTTGTAGAAATTATCCCAAAGCATGTATTCTGCAAGAGTTGCAAAATAAGGAATTTTCTTTTTCATTGTTGAATTTAGTTTATTTAGGACGTATCTTGGCGCGCGGTAGCTTATAGGAATACCGTTTTGTTCTGATACTTCATCAACAACGTGGTCAATGTGATCAATTCTAAATCCGTCAAAATTGTAATCTTTTTGGATTTGTTCCATACAATTTATAAATAATTCAACTACATCTTCGTTAAATTTACCGTTTTCAAGATTCACAAAGTAGTATGGAGTTTGACAGTCAAGGTTTGCCAAAGCTGTTACATCATCACCTTTATAGTCGTAATGTTTAAATGTCGGATATCCGCCGCATTCACTCATACCATCATATACAGGAACTCCGGCAGAACACCATGCACCGCCCGGAGCTGGCCATAAACCTTCTTCCATAAGAGCCTGAATTGTATCTATTTGTTTTGTTATATCACTTTCTTCAAGTTTTTGTTTATCATTTTTAAATTCGTGAATTTTTGCGACAATTTCTCTTACTTTTTTATGAATTTTAGTTTGATATGCTTTTTCAAGCATAGTATTAGAAAAATTCTTTTTATGCTCGGTCATTATCCCTTCGAAATTGTTGTAAAGTTCTTGAAAAGCCGGACTTAAATCACCTGAATTGCCAAGCAATCTTTGTTTATAAACATCTTTAACTATTTGAATATCATCTTGGTCATGGTCTTTTGATAAAAATTCCGCAACTTCATCAACTTTCGAACTCAATTGTTTTTGAAGTTCGTTTATGTCATACCAGCGTGCAACTTGGGGGTTGGCAAGAACAAATTTTGAAAATCTTCCTGTTTGAGGAAGTATATCATAAATTACCGGGTGACCTGCAAGCTGGGCAAGTTCAATAAAAATTTGAACTTGTTTTTTTATGTTCATTCCGGTAATTTCTTCAATATTTTTGTCGTTTAATTTTGAACTGACTTCGTTGCTTTTAGGCAGATATGCACAGCCAAATTCTCTTGGGTGGAATGGGATTAGATAAATTGTTGTATTATATATTCCGTTTTCTTTGTTTCCGGTAGGAAGTATTAATAGTTGTTTTAACCAGTCAAAAAATTTGCCCGGTTCAGAAGAATTATTACCGTTACCAAGAGCAGCAAGGTTTAATAATTTTATATCGTGACCTTCTTTTTTAAACCAGTCGGAATGTTTTTCCTGATTTCTTGCGAGCGGACTGATTTGGTTATTTTTAAAATGGAATTTTCCGTCTTTAAATATACCGTTTTGTTTCCATTTTTCTTCCAGAGTAAAAAGCGTTTCTTCGTTGGTTAATTCGTCAAGTGCCTTTTGAAATGAATACGTTAAATAGCCGTATTTTTGAATATGCATTGACAGATATTTTTTCCTTATTTCGGGAATATTATCAAATGAATAAGCCTGCTTTAATTTTGAATAAATTTCATTTAATTCATTGTCTTTTGCTATTTCTTGCTCTCTTTTCTTAAATAACCAATTAAACATAAATATCTCCCTGTGTATTGTTAATTATAACATAAGAAAAATTTTATTTTGCAACATGATTGTTATTATTTTTACTGATTTAATATTCTCCATATGGCTAATGGTTTTGCCTTGTTAAAGATATACATTTGTAGGTAATCATAAGAGAGTAGAGTATTTCGTATATTAGAAAAGGAGTAAAAATATGCTAACCGAAGAAAAGCAAATTTCTGTTGTAATTGTTGAGGATTTTAAATTAACGAGAGTAGGATTGAGATGTGCACTAAATTCTAATCCTGATTTAAATGTTGTTGCAGAATGTGAAGATGCAATTGAAGGGATAAAACAAATAGAAAGACTTAAACCTGATGTTGTATTAATGGATTTAGGGCTTCCTATGATGAATGGGATTGAAGCAATGATTAAAATAAGAGAGTTTTCACCCGACGTAAAAATTATTGCACTTACATCTCATGATAGGGAAGAAGAAGTTGTAGCAGCATTAAGTTCAGGTGCAAACGCTTATTGTCTAAAAGATATTGATCCGACAAAACTTGCAGATGTCATAAGAGATGTATCTCAAGGAGTTTGTTGGATTGATTCTATGGTTTCAAATCTTGCATTAAAATCTATTCCAAAGATTGAAAATGTAGGATTGCTTGGCGGACAAGCCAATGAACAAGCTAAAATCCCGCTTACCGAAAGAGAATATGAAGTTCTCAAACATCTTGTAGCCGGAAAAAGTAATACAGAAATTGCTAAAGAATTAATTGTAAGTGTTCATACTGCAAAAGCTCATGTTTGTTCAATTTTGCAGAAAATGTGTGTAAATGACAGAGTTCAAGCTGCCGTAAAAGCAGTCAAAGAAGGTATGGTTTAGGGGTAAATATTAAAGGAATGAGTTTGATTATTTGGACTCATTCTTTTTTTCTCTAAATTTTACTTGTATCAAGTACAAAGAGCGCAGCACCTGATGCAGGTTCTACAGTTGCATCATGATATACAATCGGATAAACATCTAAAAGCCTGTTAGCATTATTATCCACAATACAATCAGAACCGGCATCAATTTTATTTTCTCCTGATACGCAATTAACTTCTCTGTTAGGCAGAGATGGACCGTTTACATCAACAAAGCCGACACATTTTGACAAATCCATACCATCAACCGGTCCTGAAAAATTTGCTTGTACAGGTCGTCTGCCAAGGACAACATCACACCCCTTTGCTTCCGGATGAAAAGCAATTAATGTTCCGTCAGCCAAAGAATACGCAAGATAATTTTCATAATCATCAGGAATTGTTTCTCTTGTTTCTAATTTATAAGCGACTTCGCCGTTTTTTGATTGTCTCTTAATATTTGTAAGTTTTCCGTAATATGTTACGCTTTTCATAGTTCCGTTTATTAAAGAACAGAATGTCATGGCTTCTTCAGGGTGTTGTGTTGCTGCAGTATCTTTGTCTGCAGGACATACAGCATCAGTACCTCCAAAATCATAACCGTAATGAGCTTTTGACATTAATGCAGCTTGGTTTAAAGAAGAAATGGCTTTTCTGAATTGATTACGGAATTTTGCTCCGTTTGTGTTTGAAATAAGAGCAGGTACAGACATTGCCGCAACAATTCCGATTACCGCCAATGTTATTAATACCTCAGCAAGAGAAAACCCCTGTTTATTCATGTAATATTAATCCTTTGAATTATGCTTATAATAACATTATTTATGTATTTTCAGGATTTGTCAATTGTGTAAAGCACGAATTTAACTTAATTGTAACTTATTTTGAGCATTTCTAATAATGTTTCGGAAGGTAGGCCTATAACATTTTCAAGACTTCCATCTACACTTTTTACAAAACCATCGGGTAATTCTTGAATTCCATACGAACCGGCTTTGTCAAACGGTTTAAACTTTTCAATATAAAAGTTGATTTGTTCGTCTGTTAAGTTATTAAAAGTTACATATGTTGTAGTCGATTTTATTTTAGATTTTTGGGTTTTAGAATTTATTATTGCTATTGCGGTTACAACAAAATGAGTTTTCCCGGAAAGCATTTTTAGCATTTTAAATGCTTCCTTCTTGTCTTTTGGTTTTCCTAAAATCTTGTTATTTATAACAACTATTGTATCTGCTCCAATAATATCGGCTTCAATATCTAATTTTTGTGCAACGTCCATAGCCTTGTTGTAAGCCAGATTTTCAACATAAGTATAAGAAAAATCCGTCAGGTCGTGTGGTTCCACATAATCAGACGGAATGATTTCAAAATCCAAATTTAGTTTTTTCAGAATATCAGCCCTTCTGGGAGAAGAAGAGCCCAGGATAATTTTTCCCATGGTGTGTCTCCTTGCTTTCCTATTTTTGCTCAAAAACAGGCACAATTCAACACAAAACTTTTTATCGTTGTCCCATAGATTTTTGATATCTTGCAGTGCGCGCATTTATTGCGTAACACGCTATGTTTAATCTTTGACGAAGTTCAACCATATTACGTAAAGTTGCGGCGTAATCATTCATTGCTTCCATCATCTTATTTGGGTCAACCATTGACTCCATTGTGTCGTGATTGTCAACTTTTTCTTCCTGATATTTTTGTACCAACATCTTATCGATGTAATCTTCTGCGCCAACGCCCATGCGTAGTCCTCCCTATTGATTTAATCCTGTTCCTGTAAAAAATATTATCCTAGATATTCCTTATATTTTAATAAAGTATTTTTGTTTTCGATAATTGCCTTTTTTCTTATTTCTCTCTTAATATTTGTTTACAATTTGTCAATTTTAATTATTTAGCTGTTTTATAATTGTGCAATGGAAGTTTTAGGCAGTGTTAGAGAATATAGGAAGTATTTGCCGGAATATCAGGACTGGCGTGATAAACAAGAGCTTCATTATGTTCAAAAAAAAGAATACTTAAAACAAAATCCGGATAAAGCTGATAAAGATGATATTCAACGCGGTAAGATTTTATTACATGCAATTGATGTAATGGACGAATATTCTCAGTCATATGCTGAAGATATGGAGGTGGCAACTCAGTTTGCTACAGGGCAGGTTGTCGGACTTGCTACTATGCTGGGTACAGTTGGAGGAACTGCATTAGCTTATACCAAATCTGTTAAGAAATTTTTAGGGAAATTTGCCGGCAAGGGTAAAGGTATTGAAATTGTGTTATCTATGCTGCCTACTGCAATTGGTATGATGGTTGGTTTTGCGGCGAGTTTTCCTGCTATACTTTGGGCTACAAAAGCTAAAGTTTCGGCTTCACGAAAAGGAAGATTTGAAGCAATGCGTAATGAACTTCAAAATCCTGCTATTTTCGCAGTTTTAAGTGATGAGCAAAATAAAAAAGCCGAAGAACTGTCTAAAGATATTGAATTAGATGATAAATTAAAAAAGAGACTAAAATCTCGCGGAATGGGGGTAAATCCTATGGACTCTATAAAAACCCTCAAAAAATATTATTCTGAAAATGGCGAATTTCAGGTACAGAAAAAAGAATTTGATGAAAAATTAAAAGAAGGAGAGAAAAATTTTGGCAGCCCATTGAGTGAATCTCAAATTAAAAATGCAAAACATGATCAGCAAATTTTGGCTCATATGGTTAGAAAAATAGATATTGCGTCACAAGATTATGCTGAAAATACAGAACTTGCCACAAATACTTTAACGACTCTTTCATTTGCGGGCGGCGGGTTAGTCGGTTGGGTATCCGATAAATTATTAAAGTTAATGAAGGTTGGTGCAGGTTCTAAATTTACCAAGGTTATACCTTGGATTGTGGGGGCAACATTACCTTTGATTATGGGTATATATTCCGCTAAAGTACAAAAGCAGGCATCAAGAATTGGCAGATATAAGGCTAAACAAGATATGCTTAATAATCCTGAATCATTGGTTTATGTTGATAAAAATGATTATGAAAAAATGTCTGATATAAAAACCCCTCAACAGGCGAAAAAACCAAATATGTTTAAATTTTTCTTAAAATTACTTAAGGATAACAAAGAGTATGAACAATACAGAAAAACAATCCTTGTTGAAGAATTAAAACGACATAAAGCAGTTGAAAATCTTGAATTATCTGAAAAACAAATAAATGATGCCAAGGCTTTACAGATGAATGTATTTAAAACTTTTAATAAAGTTGATGAAAAATCTCAAACATATTCAGAAAGTGTTGAAGCTGTAGGAGAAATGGTTAAACAGGGGGTATCCGTATTTGGTACTCTTGGAGCAACTGCAGTTTCTACTTGGCAGGTTTTAAAAATGCTTGAAAATCCAAAGGCTTTGGAAGGTGATTTCAGTAAAGTTATTTCCAAATCAATGACTAAATTCTTAGTACCTTTTGGTTTTGTATTACTTCCGATAATTTTAGTTGATATTTATACAACTAAAGCTCAGAAAAAAGCTTCTCGTGTTGCAGATATGCTGGCTTTAAAGGAGCTTGAAGATTACAGGCATTATGCCGGTTATTCGGATTACAAAAATGAAGATAGTTCCAAATCGGTTGAAGCTATTAAAAATTCTTCCGACACAAACTTATTAAAATCAATTGTAAAGTTTTATTAAGGTAAATTTAAAACCCCTGAAATCCAGTTATAATGCCCTATATGATATGATATGATATGATGTGGTGGGGTGGGGCAATTCCATATTTTTTAAATCCTTTAGATTAACAAGGGAATAAATATCTAAAGGAGTGAATAATGGGGTTATTTATCAACTGTAACCCGGCAGATTTGTATGCTTACAATCAGCCGGCAGGACAAAAACGTGCAAAAATAGGCAAATTATGCAATGATGCTATTTTTAACGGTTCAGAACAAACAAAGAAAATTTCAAATTCAAAAGAAACAAATGTTAAAAATAAGAATGAAAAAGTTTCTTTTTGGGAAGGTGTAAAGCTTGTCGGAAAAGGGTTTTTAAATAAAATATGCGACATTGGAAAATCTATAATTAAGCACCCTATTAAAACATTGGCGGCGGTTGGTGTAACTACACTGGCACTTTCTGCTTTGCCGTTAATCGGGATAACTGCCGCAACCGGAGCTGCGGTATTAGCAATCGGATTTGGAACATATGCAGTGTTTAATGCGGGAAAAGATACTGTTAAAGCCGTAAAACATAATAACAATGGTAACTATGAAGCAGTAAGGCAAGATTTACAAAATATAGGCGGAGATGGTGTTGATTTGGCGTTATCTTTGCCATTTGTACCAAAAGTTATTAATCAGTTGAAACGATTTGCACAATACGGCACTTCAACTGTTGGTGTAAACAGTGAATTAATTGCTAACTTAAAAAATATTAAAAATATAAAGGATATACCTCTGGAATTTGCAAAAGCAAAAACTCTAATTGATTATGAAATGATAGCTAATGAAATGGGATTAGCCGTCAAACCAAAGTTGGTATTTAAAGAACTGCCTTTTGAAAACGGTGCTGGTTTAATGGGTGCATTTGAACCTACAAGCGGAGAATTGCAGATTAATTTAAAAGGTCTGACCGGTTTGGGTAAGGCATTGGGCAAATTGAACAATATGAATACTGAAGCATTGATACGTCACGAGTTGGAACATTTCAGACAGTTCTCAGATGTAGCGCGAACAGAAGGCCTTGGTATAGACGGACTTTCAAATACAATTACCAAATATTATGAAGGAGTTGAAAAACAAATTCTTCCTTCTCAAATGGAGCAGCTTGGTTTATCGCCGGAAGTCGTTGACAATATGATAAGAGGTGATAAGAGTGCATTTAATCGTGAGTTTTATCAGCAAATTGTAAACTCAAAGGGTAAGATTAGTGCAGGAACACAAGAAGCTGATATGGCGCAGCAGTATGCAAACGGTTTAATAGAAAAAATAAAACCGAAGGCTGAAAATGTGGCGGCTTATAATGAGTCAATTTCAGGGTTAAATATGTCAAATATTTTTGATCAAATGAAAGCTCAAAAAGCAATGCTTGAATTTTATAAAAAGAATATATTGGAACAAGAAGCTTATGCGGCACAAGATGTATTTTACAATTCAAATATAAAATTAAGACCGAATATTACAACTAATAATCTTGAAGTATTATCAGCAATTACGGATAAGAAATTTAATGAAATAGGGTAGATTATAATTTGAGGTTTCGAGGCAATCCAAAAATATAGTAATTTTTGGATTGCCTCGCTTCTGTTTTTGCAGTATTTTTACAAAATTTGTGATAGAATAATCTTATGAAAGAGATTAGCATCACTGCACCGGTCAAAAAACCTGATGATATTGTCGAGTTTTCTCAAAATACTCGCTGCAGAGAATTCTATGTTTATTACAATAAATTTTTAAACGGTAATTTTGACTACATTAACGAGTTTATAGAAAAAGCCGGGGAAGTTGATGCAAAAATTTTTGTAAATTTCAAGCACGATATTGTAGAAGAAGAATTACCCGAAATTAAAAAATTTTTAAAATTTTTGAAAACAAGCGGAATTGATGGTATTTTTATAAACAGTTTTGCAGTGTTAGAAGCAATTAAGGTTTTTAAGCTTCCTTTTAGGGTTATTGCTGATTCTTATTTTGATATTCATAATCTTTCGGGAATTGATTTTATAAATAGTTTTCACAAAGTTAACGGGGTGATTATTACCGAAGAAATTTACTTAAAAAATATTGCTAAAATTAAAAAATTTACCAAATTACCTTTAGCGATAGATTCGGACAATTTACCTTGGTGTGCGGAAGATATTATAAAACTAAGGGCAATTGATAATGTTGTAATTAAGGGTAAATTTACGACATCTGAGGATATTATGGAAGGGATTGAGCTTGTTGAAAAAATTCTGGATAAGCCAAAACTCTTTAAAAATCAAAAATTACCATTTAAACATGTTAGAAAAAGCATTTATATGACTAACCATTTTTCAGGGGATATGGTTAGTGCGGAAGGGAAGGATTTCAAATTCAGCAGAAATATTCATAATTTTAACTGGGATATCAGTGCTGTTTCAAATGAACAAAAGCCTGACTGTAATTGTGATATCTCTAAATACAGAATAAATTTAAGATTAACTTCATTATCTCAAATTAAGGAATTGGGAAAATATATCAAAAAACTCGGTTATAATCCGATTTATTCAATCGAATACGGAGAAATCGTTTCTACATGTGACTTGGCAAGTAACAGTTTTTCTCAAGTAATTACAAAAGTAAAAAAATTCTGTCATAAAAACGGTATAAAATTCCAGCTTTCAACTCCAAATATTTTGATTGAACGTGATTTTGACAGAGTTTATGAATACGAAAAAAATCTTCTTTTATCAAATCCAAAGCCGGATTCTTTAATTATTAATAATATAGGATTTTTCTGGGCATTTATTAATGATTGCGATATAAATTATATTCCTTTTGAAATAGGTCAAGGGATAAATTTGTTAAACAGTATGTCAATAAAATGTTTAAATGCTTTGGCACCGATTGATACTGTAGATTTCACCTCATTTACTGATTATAACTCCGCTTTAAAAACCTTGAAAAAAATTAAAAATGATATTCCTAATAAAAAATATACAATTGCCGGTAATATAAGAGTTTCAAGTTTAGGATTATGTCCGTTGAATAATGACAGTGCAATTGTGTCAAGACTTTCTTGTAAAGCACCTTGTTATGGCGGACAATTCGCACTCAAAGACCCTTCTCTAAAAAAGATTTACCCCTTTGTATGTGACGGATTTTGCAGAATGCATATGTTTGAAGATACAATAAAAGATGATTTTTCAAATATTGAAGAACTCTATAATGCAGGAATAAACGAATTTGTATTTGATTTTAGTTCACTTGATGCAAAATATATTCCGATTTTGTTGAATAAATTTTTAAATAAATAATCAATGTGACATTTGTTAAATAATATGTTGATTAGTGTCAAAAAAAATTTTTTTTGAATATTATATAAGTGGCAGAAAAATAGGGATTTAGTCATGGCGCAAACAAAATCAGAAGAAATGGTTATAGGAATACCGCGAGCAATGTCATTTTACGGTAATTATCCGTTTTATTTCGGATTTTTTAACGATTTAGGTATAAAAATAATTTTGTCTGATGTTACAACAAAACAAACAATGTCTGATGGCGCGGGTTTGGTTGTAACAGAAACGTGTCTGCCGATTAAGGTTTATATCGGTCATATTTTAAACCTTCTTAGCAAGGGGGTAGATAAAATTTTTGTGCCATCATTGCAATCAATTAGTAATAAAATTTATAACTGTTCAAAAATAAGAGGTTTGCCGGATTTAGTTCGCAATGTTGTAAAACAAGATTTTACAATGATAGAGGCAACTCTTGATAAATCAGAAAAAAATCAAGGTTTGTACGAATTTTTGTCTGAAGCCGTAAAACCTTTTGGTATAACTGATATGAATGTTATAAAGCGTGCATCAAAGGCCGGTTGGAGATGCTATAACAATTTTCATGTAATGGCAAAATCCGGCATGTCTTATTCAAAAGCATTGAGTTATGCACTTCAAGGTAAAGTTGTAATTGAAAATAAAACAAAAGAATATCCTATATCAATTGCGCTTGTCGGACATGGATATAATATTTATGATGAACGTGTTTGTATGAAGGTATTGGATAAGCTTGAAAAAATGGACGTAGAAGTTTGTACTTCTTTGCAATTATCACGAGAGCAGCTTGATGAAGGTATTGCAAGCTTGGGAAATGAAAAGTACTGGGCTAACGAAGACGAAATGACAGGCAGCGCAGGTCACTATTTGAAAGATAATAAAGTTGACGGTGTTATTACTATTACTGCGTTTGGCTGCGGGCCTGATTCGTTGATGGTTGAAAGAATTACTCGCAGAGCTAAACAATTTAATAAACCATTGTTGAATTTAACAATTGATGAACAAACCGGCGAAGCAGGTTTTGTTACCCGTTTGGAAGCTTTTGTGGATATGCTTTTCCGTAAAAAGCGTGCAAGTATTGTTAATAAATTGAATTTGAATGAAAATTCTTCCGGTTACTCCCCGAATATTGAATTTATTGAAACGAAGTAGTGGGGGGTAAATGTATAGTGAGTTGTGCGTTGACTGTTACGTTAACTTAATCTGCCCCGATGGGGGAAGTGGCACGAAGTGACGATGGGGAATTAGCCCGTAGGAAAATCCTAAAAGATTCTTCGCTAATGCTCAGAATGACGTGGGTAATTATAATTGTCAGGCTGAACTTTACAAAGCGAACCAAAAATTTTGTCATTTGAACTGCCAGCTATGATGTTGGCATGTCGGCATTGCTATGCCGACAGTACATTCAGTGCTTAACTTATTAGTGAAAATTCTCTGCCAAGCGTGTTTTCTAACTCAATAATAATCCTGGATAACGGAACTTCTAATCCTTCTGCAATACGCAAGAGTGTTGTTAATTGCGGGTCTTTAATCGCTTTTTCCAAATCCGCCCACATGGATTTTGTCATTCCGATTTCGTTTGAAATAAGGCTGATTGATTTATGTTGCTCTAATCGGTATCTTTTTATGATTTCGGATATTTTTTGTTGGACAATTTTCTTATTTTTCAGGTATGGCTTGTGGAGCTGTAATAAAATTGGAAGGGTGGAACATAACAAAAAATTATCCTTGGAAATAAAATACTGACTTGAAAAACATTTGCTCCCATGCTATTCTGATTTTGCTGAAATATATGTATAATGTAGGTTGGGCACACTTGCCCGCCATCAAGTAGGTCGGCATTGCTATGCCGACGATAAATAAAGAAAGAAGGATAAAATGTCAGAAGTAAGAGTTAGAATTGCACCGTCACCAAGTGGAAATTTACACGTCGGTACGGCCAGAACTGCACTTTTTAATTATTTATTTGCTAAAAAAAATAACGGGAAATTTATATTAAGAATTGAAGATACAGATGCTCAAAGAACTGAACAAGCTTATATTGATAATATTTTTGACAGTTTAAAAGCATTAGGATTAAATTGGGACGAAGGTCCTGATGTTGGAGGCCCGTATGGACCTTATACTCAATCAGAACGTTTTGATATTTACCCGAAATATGTTCAAAAACTTTTGGATTCAGGTTTTGCATACGAATGCTTCTGCACTCCTGAAGAACTTGAAGCAGAAAAAGAAGAAGCTACAAAAGCTAAAAAGGCTTATGTATATTCTAAAAAATGCGAAAATTTAACAGAAGAAGAAAAAGCAAAATTGCGTGCCGAAGGCAGAAAACCTGCCATAAGATTTAATATTGCAAAAGCTCAAAAAGCATTTCATGATACATCAATTCTTGAATTTGATGATCTGGTAAAAGGAAAACTCCATATGGATACGGATTTGCTTGGCGATTTTGTTATTCAAAAATCTAATGGTGCACCGACATACAATTTTGCAGTCGTAATTGATGATGCTCTTATGAAAATCTCTCACGTTATTAGAGGTGAGGATCATATTTCTAATACTTATAAACAAATTTTAATCTTTGAAGCTTTAGGGTTTGAAGTTCCGAGATTTGGGCATTTAGGTATGATTTTAGCACCTGACAGAAGCAAATTATCAAAAAGACATGGTGCTACGGCTGTTTCAGATTTTGTTAAAGAAGGTTATTTAACAGAAGCGCTAATCAATTTTGTTGCACTTTTGGGTTGGGCACCATCTGACGGTAATGAAATTAAACCGGTTGAAGAAATTGCTCAAGATTTCAGGATTGGTGAAATATCTTCTTCAAATTCAATTTTTGAATATGACAAATTAAAATGGATGAACAGTCATTATATTAAACAATTACCAATGGAAACATTAAAGGAAATGTTGAAACCATACTTAACTCAATACAATTTGAATGAATTAACAGACGAACAATATACAAAAATGGTTGAAATAACAAGAGAACCATTAACATTGTTATCTGATATTACTGATGCGGTTCCTTATTTCTTCGGCAAAGATGTTGAAATTGACCCTGAAACTCAAACAGGAACTCTTGATACAGAAACTTCTCAACAAGTATTGAAAGATTTTGTTGAAAAAGCAAAAGATTGGGCTTGGACAGAAGAAGAACTTCACTCAAAACTCGAAGTATTCAGAGGCGAATGGAAAGAAAAAGGAGTTAAACCTAAAGTTACAATGTGGGCAATCAGAGCTGCGATTACAGGCAGAACCCGCGGAGCCGATATGGTTGGAATTTTGGAAATTTTAGGTAAAGAAACCTCTTTATACAGGGCACAAAAAGCCATAAAACAAGAATCTAAAATATAATTTTATATTGGCCATTCTGAGCGTAGCGAAGAATCTTATTATAATAGAAAATTTAAATTGGCAATTTTATAAAATAAAATTGCCAATTCTTTATTTTTTAGCTAGTGCTTGAGTTATTTTATGCAAAATTATCAGAGAATTTTCGTCATTTTTAATTTTATCAATGTAGCTATAAATATCATCAAGCAGATTTGTCGTTGGTGCAAGATGTTCAAAATCGAATAATTCGGCGCATGTGACACCGAGTGCTGGTAATAATTTTTCTAAAGTCTCCGCACTGAGGAAATTTTGACCTGTTTCAATTTTGCTCAATGATTTTTGATTTATATCAATGCGTTCTGATAATGTTTCTTGGGAAATGTTTAATCTGTTTCTTAATTCCGCAATCCTTTTCCCCAATTTTTGTTTAATCATAAAATACTCCTTTTTAAGATTCTATTTGTAACTTATAAGATGAATAACCCCCATAATAGTGGATAAAGGATTGACTTTACTCTTTAAAAGAGTTAAAATAGTGCTATCGGGTACTAAAAAAAGATAAAAGTAAATTTTGAGGAGTAATTATGGATAGAAAGCTAAATCTATTTTGCAAATGTAAAATTAAAAATGAAAGGGGTAAAATTAACTGTCACCCTGAACTAGTTTCAGGGTCTAAAATTTTTGGTTCGCTTTGCAAAGTTCAGGGTGACAGGGGTAAATGTAGGGGTAAATGTAGGGGTAAATGTAGTTCCCTCGTCCCTTGTGGTGCTGAAAATATTTTTAATTTATTAACTTTTCATAGCACCCCCCTAACAAAGTCATGTCATTCAGAGGAGCAAATCCAAGACGGTGAGTGCGCGGCAATCCAGAAAAAGTTGTGCAATTCTGACTGGATTGCTTCGTCGGACTTACGTCCTCCTCGCAATGACGGTTATCGTCATCTTGAGCCCGCAGGGCGAAAGATCT
>JAFUSQ010000073.1 GCA_017467605.1 bacterium
CGGTTATACAACTGCATTTTTATATACCTTAAACAACTTTCAAATTATTTATGATACGGATAATTGGCTTTTGAATTTGCAAAAGTCAATAAAAACTGAGTACCCAAAAGAACTTAAAGAAAATATTATCAAAAGAAATATAATGCTGATGTATGATAAGCCTTTTGCCTCATACTATGAACAGATTGAAAAGGCATTAAAAAGAAATGATATAGTGAGTGTAAATCACAGAATTTCTGCATTTTTAGCAAGTTATTTTGATGTAATTTTTGCAGTTAATGAACTTTTACATCCCGGAGAAAAAAGGCTTGTTCAATATGCACTTAATAATTGTAAAATTCTGCCAAAAGATTTTGAAGAAAATCTTATTAAACTGTATAATCGACCTGATGCAGATATACTTTCAATACTCGATAATCTTGCTAATAATTTAAAAGGAATATTATAATGAATACCAATGAACTTGTTAGTATTTTATGTTTACAATATAACCCTAAAATCGGGGATAAGGAATTTAACTTAAATAGAGTTGAAGAATTTATCTTGCAAAATTCTGACAAAAAATTAGATTTAGTTGTATTACCGGAATTTTTTTCAACAGGAATTGATCACAA
The DNA here is from genome assembly GCA_017467605.1 of bacterium. Lineage (GTDB taxonomy): Bacteria > Cyanobacteriota > Vampirovibrionia > Gastranaerophilales > Gastranaerophilaceae > Zag111. Next base: position 615 of record JAFUSQ010000073.1, read on the forward strand.
TTCTTTTTTGAATTTTCCTGAAGATGAACAGGGCGGAAAAACAATAGAAAAAATAAAAGAAATTGCAAAAAAGTTTAATACAAATATTGTTGCAGGTTCTGTAATTGAGAAATCTGAAAACAAACTTTACAACACATCTTTTGTTATAAACAGAACCGGTGAAATCGTTGCAAAATACAGAAAAATTCATCTTTTTAATTATAACGGCGGAACGGAAGGGCAAAGAATAACGGCAGGAAATGAACTTGTTGCAGCTGAACTTGATTTTGGAAAAGTCGGTTTAAATATTTGTTATGATTTCAGGTATCCTTTAATGCAGAAAAATCTAGTTAAAAAGGGAGCGGAAATTCTTGTATGCCCGACTGCGTGGTGTATTCCTAATAATGCTGATTATGACTTGATGTGCGATATATGGCATACCGTAAATAAGACAAGAGCTTACGACAATTTAGTTTATGTCATATCTTGCAATCAAGTAGGAAAAGCAAATGAAAGAGTAAGTAATATTGGGCATTCTATGATAGTTTCACCTGATTGTGAAGTTTTGGCAAATGCTAAAAATGAAGAATGTGCAATATATTCACAAATTGACCTTGAAAAAGTAAGACACTATAAAAAAGAATACCCGATTGCCGATATTGATTAAATTATTAATAAACCAGCAACACTTTTGTTACAATTCAGGCTCTGTCGGATAGTGTTTTCCATTCATCGTTACGCAAAAATAATGTCGTAGGTCAATAGAGGTTATTAAAAAATTATGTAGCCGATTTTTCAAAATACAATTTATAACAGTTTGGATTTGCTTTAAATCTTGTTTTTGGGGTGAGTTCTTTTATTTGATTTTCTGTATCAACATCAACCTGTGCCATATCAAAGAAAAGGTCATTTTCTTGTTTTCTTAAATCATTTTCCAAAACTTTTAATTGTTTTGTTATCTTCTTGACAGGTGCAACCGTTTTTCAATAGCCATTCATATTTTTCAAAATTATCTTTGAAATAAGGTCTGTTCATTTGTTGTTCACGAACTGTTTTCTTTTTCTCCCGCTTTGATTTTTGGGGTTTATATTCTTCAATTTGTTGTTTCGACTCAGGGGTAATTTCTAAAATACCTGTTGTTTCAATATCAAAATATTTTTTAAATTCTTTTACCGCTTTATTTTTGAGTCGTGTTTTCTTTTTGATTTTTTGTTTTACATCTTCCATATCTTTAACAGTTCCAAGAACTCTTGCCATTGGGTGAACTTTTTCAACTCTTTTTGCGGTACAGATAAATTCGCCTTTTAAGGAATAAACTAATACTTTTGTTAAATCAAAAAGTGAATATCGGATATAAACCTGTTCTTTAAGTCCAAATAATGAATCGCTATAATAATTTTGATTTAAAAATCTTATGCCGTTTCTGTGAATTGTTTTTGCTTCGGTTTTCATCATAAGATAATTTAATTTTGAAATATCAATGTGTTCTTTTTTAACGGTTTTTAAACTCTCTTTAATCGTCATATTTGGATCATGCGGATTTGGTTTATTAAAATGATAGTTATAAAGCCAAAAATCAATACATTTAATAACCTGTTCTACTGCCGGAATTATCCCGCCTGTTGTTTTTAAATAATGTGCTTTGTGTAGGTTTTCACCTCGGCGGAGTCTTGCGGGTTTATCTTCAATGCTTGTTCCGATATATGACGGCATCATTTTTTCTAATTCTTCTTGAAATTCTAGGAAAAATCTTTCAATAACTTTTGCTTGTGCATTTCGGACTTTTGCAAATACGGATTCAATACCTAAATTTGCATAGACTCCGTTAAATCCTGCTTCATCTGAATTTTTTATTTGAAAATATTTTGACTTAAATGCTCTGCCGTTATCTTGATAAACTACTTTTGGAATTTTACCTAAATTTATTATTGAATTTCTTAATGCGGAAGCAATACATTGTGTGCTTTCGGTCATCATTATTTCATATCCGACAAGTGCGTTTGATTTCCAATCAAAAAACCCAACAAGTGTTGCTCTTGTTGGGTTTCCTGTAAATGGGTTTATAACTTGGAA
>JAFUSQ010000040.1 GCA_017467605.1 bacterium
AACTATTTCCGCAAATCTAAGTAAAGCTAGTGAACCTCAAAAAAACGAACAATAAAAAGTTCCACAAGTTCCGTAAAAAGGTTCCGTTTAAGTTCCGTTTGAATGATAATATTTTATGATTATCAAAATGGTTGTTATATGCAAAACCCAATTATCTCAGATTGTTTTAATCTATTAACGTTATAAAAAGTTCCTTTTTGAAAATTTATAATATTATCAAACTTGAAAAATCCATTTCCGACCTTTCAAACAAGGACTTCCGACCTTTTATCAAAATTATCATAACTAGTGTTAGTTCACATTGGCGATTTGAATTTTTGGAAAGTGTGACCAATTTATGACCATGTGTGTCCAGTTTGATTTTTCAAAAATCAAGCAAATTCCGACCACCTTTTTTCCAATATAGAGTGGCTTTGAGGCAAAAATAATCAAACTGTCTGTTAAAATCCATCTGGTCGTTAAAGTACAGCGTAGTTTGAGACATTTCAAGAAAGAAATTCTCGTAAACTACCGACCTCTAAAACTCAAACACCACCTATATTTCAATGATTTTTAATAAAAATTACCGATATAAAAATGTCCGGATAAACTATACACATACTGTAGTTCTCCCCGCTACCATCTCCAAATGAAAAAGACCTCACAAGGAGGTCTTTTTATTTGGGCAGGGGTGGATTCGAACCACCGTACTCTCGCGAGAACAGATTTACAGTCTGTCGCCTTTAGCCACTCGGCCACCTACCCGTATTCTATTGTCAATCTCGATCTCTTAATCCATTCTCTCAGGGCTTTAAAATTTGCCCTTGACGAGACTTGAACTCGTGACCTCTCCCTTACCAAGGGAGTGCTCTACCTCTGAGCCACAAGGGCATTTCCGGTAAGAAAACCTTTTCCCTTCCTTACAATAATTGTGGTAACTTCATTTACCACCCCTTACTGTACCTGGGAGAAAAAGCCGGTAATGGGACTCGAACCTACAACCTACGGTTTACAAAACCGTTGCTCTGCCAATTGAGCTATACCGGCAAGTGCTTATGTAACTGATTATATGCAAAAAATTTTTTTATGTCAAGCAGTTTTATACCTTTTATGTTAAAATCCGTCTAAGAAAGGTTTGTATCATGTTAAGAGCTATTACTCCGATTATTTTATTGTTAATTTCAAATATTTTCATGACTTTTGCCTGGTATGGTCATTTAAAATTTAAATCTTCGGCTCTTTGGCTTGTAGTTCTCGTAAGCTGGGGAATTGCACTTTTTGAATACTGTTTTCAGGTCCCTGCAAATCGTATCGGTTACGAAACCTACAACGCCGCACAATTAAAAACTATTCAAGAAGTTATAACTCTTGTTGTCTTTAGCTTCTTTTCTGTTTTTTATCTTAAAGAACAATTCAAATGGAATTATCTTGTCGGCTTTGCATTAATTATACTAGCTGTGTTTTTTATTTTTAAAAAGTGGTAGGGGTAATATAATAAAATAGAGGCGGGATTTCTGAAAGAAATCCCGCCTTCGTCACTCTTATAAAGTTTTTCAATTAAGCGTTAGCTTGAGCTCTTTTGATAGCTAAAACCAATCTTGATTTTTTTCTTGCAGCGGTATTTTTGTGTAAAATACCTTTTACAACTGCTTTATCACACAATTGGTAAGCTCTTGAAATTGCGCTGTTCAAAGCTTCTTTATCTTCGCTTGTAGCAAGTTCTAATGCTTTTTTCAAAGCGGTTTTGATAGAAGATTTAAAAGCTACATTTCTTTGTCTGTTAGCTTCAGCGATTAACACTCTTTTTTTAGCAGATTTAATATTTGCCATAATTGAATTTACCTTTCCTTTAATTGTGCGGTTAATGACTCCGCAAAATACTCAATTGAGAGTGTGAGTAAGTATATTAAAAACGAAAAAAAAAATTTTTGCAAGCGGGGAGGAATTTGAAAAATTTACTTATTGTCATTCCGAACTTGATTATAGACCCTGAACTAAATTCGGGGTGACAATTTATAGTTATAACAAACCATTAAGTATATAATTAAGTGCGCGGAGTTTGGCGGGGTTTGACTTAATCATTTCGAGTGCTTTTTGGGCATCTTCATAGAGTCTTTGCGTTTCATCAGGGTCTATGCTATCGAGGAGCTCAGATGGTGAGACCTGTAAGACTTCAGATAATTTTATGATAGTTTTTGACGATACGAAGGAGTTGCCTGTTTCTATCAAGCTCAAAGTTCTTGTTTCAAGTTCAATCGCTTCTGCAAGTTTTTCTTGAGTATAACCTCTAAGTTTTCTGTATTTTTTTATATTTTCACCTAAAATTTCGCAAATTTTGTCTTTCATATTACTCCTAATCAAATGTTAATTAATAGAAATTTAACGTTAACGAAATATTAATTCTTGAAATAGAAATTAAATTATGTTATACTAGAGAATAAGAAAGGAAGTTTGACATGAAAAAAGGTTTTACTTTAGCGGAGACACTTATAACTATTGGAATTATCGGAGTCGTTGCTGCGTTAACTGTTCCGAATATTATAGAGAATAAAAGAAACAGGGATTTACAGGTTCAATTAAAAAAAGTCTATGCAGAATGGAATCAAATAAGCAGAAAATTTTTAGATGATAATGAAGAATCAATATCATCATATGCAAATACTAATGGTATATCTGGATTAATTAATATTCTTCCACAGTATTTAAAGGGTGTTACAGTAATTTCAAATTGGACATACGGTAATATGACACGAGATGATGAAAATAAAATTACTAATTTGCCGTATGAAATTTATGAATTAGATGGTAGTAAAGTCTCAGGTATGCAATGTGATGGGTGGGGTTTTAGAACAGATATTGGAGGAAGATATTACATTTTTGATGATGCTCCAAAAACAGGTAAAAATGGTCCAAGTATGTGTATTGACTTAAATGGTTCAGCTAAACCTAATGTTAAAGGAATTGATTTTTTTGTATTTTTCTTTACCACTGACGGACTGGTTTTACCAATGGGTGAAGAACACTCAGATAATAATTATGAAAATAGTGTTAATGCTGGCGGACAGCTAAAAGCCGGGAAAAATAGTTGTTATAAATCGACTGCAACTACATGTGCATATTATGCAATACATGACAAATCTCCGTTTGGTGACGGAGGTTATTGGAAGGATTATATCGGAAGAAAACGGTACAAATAATTTTAAGTTTTATTGCATGAATATTTGCATATATTAATGTTTGTATTATGATGTTATCGGTTACATTAGCCTGATAGGTTTTGCCCTAGTTTTAATGCTTTGTGCTTTAAAATGAGGCGTGTAGCCCGTAGTACAATACATTAACATAAGGAGAAAAAAGATGCCGGTAGCATCATTGATTGAACTTTTAGAAGCAGGTGTACACTTCGGACACCAAACACAACGTTGGAACCCTAAAATGAAACCGTATATTTACGGTGCTCGTAACGGTATTTACGTTATTGATTTAAGAAAAACAACTGATTTATTAGATGCAGCTTATGAATTGGTTAGAGATTACGCTGCAAAAGGTAAAAATGTACTTTTTGTAGGTACTAAAAAACAAGCTGCTGAAGTTGTAGCTGAAGAAGCTCAAAGAGCAGGTGCATATTATATTAACCGCAGATGGTTAGGCGGTATGCTTACTAACTTTGAAACTATCAGAGGCAGAGTTAACAAATTAAAAGAATTGGAAGAATTTATCAATAACGGTTATGTTGATAAACTTCCTAAAAAAGAAGTTGCTCAATTAAACAGACAACTTTCTAAATTGTCTAAAACTTTAGGCGGTATCAAAGATATGAGAGGATTACCTGATGTAATCTTTATCGTTGACCAAACTAAAGAAGAAATTGCTATTAAAGAAGCTAACAAATTAGGTATTCCTGTTATTTGCTTAGCTGATACTAATGCTAATCCTGACGGCATTGATTATATCATTCCGGGTAATGATGATGCTATCAGATCTATCAAATTGGTTACTTCAAGACTTGCTGATGCAGTATTGGAAGGGAAACAATTGAGAGAAAATAAAGCAAATACAACTAAAAAAGTTGAAACTATTTCAGCAGAAGATGCAGGAGTTGTTGTGGCTCCGGCAGAAGAAGCTAAGGTTGAAGAATAGTATATTAAGGTAGGATAGGTTTGTAAGTAGGATAGGTTGATAGGTTCTTTACGTAATTAAATAATATGATCTGAACTTATCAAACTTATCATACTTAACCTACTTATCAAACTTCTAAAAATAAGGAGAAATATAAATGAATATTACAGCTCAAATGGTTAAAGAACTTCGCGATAAAACCGGTGCAGGTATGATGGACGCTAAAAAAGCATTGGTTGAAGTTGACGGTGATATGGAAAAAGCTGCTGAAGTTTTACGCCAAAAAGGTATTGCATCAGCTGAAAAGAAAATGGGCAGAATTGCGGCAGAAGGCAGAATTGAATCTTTCGTTGATGATTCTTGCGGTGCAATGATTGAAATCAACTGCGAAACAGATTTCGTTGCTAAAAATGATGAATTCAAAACATTGGTTTCAAATATGGCAAAACATGTTGCAGAATTGAATCCGACAGATGTTGATACTTTCTTGAATTCAACTTGTCCAAGCTGTCAAAAATTAATAGGTGATGCTTTGAAAGAAAAAATCGCTTCAATCGGTGAAAAAATTACCGTAAGAAGATTTGTAAGATATGAAGGTGCAGTAGCTTCATATATTCATAATGGTAAAATTGGTGTATTGTTGAGTACAGACACTAAAAATGACGAATTGATGAATGATATTTGCCTGCATATCGCATCATCAGCTCCAAAATTCGTTTCTCGTGAAGAAATTCCTCAATCAGTTATTGATGAAGAAACAAGAATCGAAATGGGTAAAGAAGATTTGTTGAAAAAACCTGAAAATATCAGAGCAAAAATCGTTGAAGGCCGAGTAAACAAACTTATGGCTGAAAGATGCTTGTTAGAACAACCTTTCGTAAAAGATCCTAACCAAACAATTGCTCAACTTATCGAAGGTAAATTGACAGTAAAATCATTCACAAGATGGGAACTTGGCGAAGGTTTAGAAAAACGTCAAGATAACTTTGCAGAAGAAGTTATGGCTCAAGTTAAAGGCTAGGCTTAATTTTTCCCTCCCCGACGGGGGAGGGTGAAATTTCTGCGCGAATTTATGAGTGCAGGAAATTTGGGTGGGGTCTTAGCCCGTAGTGAGAATATTTTAATATAAAGCGGGCGCGATTGAAAATCGCGCCCGCTGGTTTTATATATTTGTCATTCTGAACTCGTTTCAGAATCTTTTTAAATTTCTTTTTCTGCTTTGGTAATTTTGACTGTATTATTTTCGACTTTAACTTCGAGGAGGTCTGTTTCGGGGTTAACGTCAATTAATTCCAGTAGGGTTTTGGGCATAAACAATGACCAGCCGCTTCCTGAACGTGACAATTTCTTTTTCATTAGTTATATCTCCATGATTTTGTACTTACAAACACTTTACAAAATCATGAAAATATATTATACTTTTATTATATAATGATATTATAATAATATAATAATTATTTAATCAGAGAAGAAAGGAAGTAAAATTATGAAAAGAAAATTAAAAAGAGTATTAGATATTCAAGGTGGGGTCTTAACCCGTAGGGGCAAATCCAATAGATTCTTCGGGCTTTGTCCTCAGAATGAGGGGGGTAAAAGTAATTGTCATGCTGAACTTGTTTCAGCATCTATTAAAAATCAGACCCTGAAACGAGTTCAGGGGGATAAAATAAACTGTAACGAATTTAATCATATTCACAATATTCACTTAAAAAAGCTCGCCTTTACCCTCGCCGAAGTCTTGATTACCATCGGTGTAATCGGAGTTGTTGCAGCAATGACAATTCCGACACTTATGGCAAATATCAGAGGTCAGCAATATAGAAGTCAATTTAAAAAGACAATGTCAACCTTATCTCAGGCGGCAAGAATGTCTCAAGAAAAATACGGGTATGATTTTGCAGGAATTGATCCAAAATGTGAATCCCCTGCCACTGATAGTCCTGAAAATGTTCAAACTATTTGTGCATTGTTAAATGGAACGCTTTCTGGAATTACTTATTTAGGTTCTGCAAGAGACTTAGACTATAGTTTACCTAATGATTTTAATTCAGATTTTTTAGTATATCAGCTTGCAAACGGTTCATTGGTAATGTTTAATAAAGTGAGTAATTCTAATCTGGGTGCTTGTCATTTCGATGTAGGGGTGCGTTTACATGTTGGTTATGATTATTATGATGCAATGGAATATTGTACGGGGTTTATAGATGTTAACGGTTTAAGTCTCCCGAATGAAATTGTATCTTGTGAAGATAATGATATTCAAGGTGATTTTCATCAATTCCAAGATCTGGGTTCATGCACTGTGAAAGCTAAAAACATAAAAGATATTTATCCTATCGTATTTCATGACGGAATTGTTGAACCTTTTTCTTATGCAGCAGAGTATATGTATAAAACTGCAAAATAGATTATCTTGAATAAGTAATTAAAATATCAGGCGGATAGAGTGCGTAGTTTTCTATTTTAAACTGTGTACAATCCGCTATTTTATTGACTTTTGATCCGTCAAAACAAGATTTCCCGGAATTATCTGCCAAAAGTTTCGGGGCAATAAATTGGTAAATTTTATCAGTGTATGGTAAAAAGCTTGCGTTTATCTCACCGCCTGCTTCAACCAAAACACTCATTATGCCAAGTTCAAACAATTTATCTAAAACAAATTCTATATTTAATTTTTTGTTTTTTGTCGGAGTTGGGATAAACAAAATTCTGTCATTCTGAACTTGATTCAGAATCTTAGAATTTTGTTCTGAATTATAAAACACATAAATTTCCCCTTGTTTGTAAATTTCTGCATTTTCAAAATCTGTTTTAAGTTCTCTATCCAAGACAACTTTTTTCTTAAATTCCATAGTCGGATTATCGGCAATTATTGTTTTAGCAGAGGTCAGTATTGCATCTTGGCGTCTGCGAATATATTTAACTTCATTGCGGGCTTTGCTTGAGGTAATCCATTTTGAATCTCCGTTATGTGTTGCAATTTTCCCGTCAATTGTTGTTGCAGTTTTTATTGCAACAAAGGTCTTATTTTGGGTTTGATTTTTTATAAAAACTTCATTAAGGACTTCGCATTCTTTTTTCAGAACCGGTCCGATAACTTCAATCCCCGCTTCTTTGAGTTTTTCTAAACCTTTTCCGGATACAAGCGGATTTGGGTCTTTCATTCCGTAAACTACACGTTTTATACCTTTTTCAATAATTATATCCGTACAGGGGGGAGTTTTGCCTTGATGAACGCAGGGCTCTAAATTAACAACGAGAGTACAGTCAGTTGCATCTTCAAGTTTGTTAAGAGCATTTCTTTCTGCGTGGAACTCTCCGTATTTGTTGTGAATTCCTGTTGCTATAATTTTCCCTGATTTATTTAGTATAATACACCCGACCATCGGGTTTGGAGATGTGTGCCCCTGGGCTAGTTTAGCCAGTTTTATGCATTTCTTCATTTCGTTAATATAAGTTTTCATATTTGTATTCTACTATATATTGTGATAAATTGAAATAGTGTTTACAATTTATTGAGGAGAATAGAATATGGTAGATTTAAAATATATCGGACATAGTGCATTTCAAATAACAAACGGTGATAAGGCTGTTTTGATTGATCCGTTGGTGTCTGTAAATGACAAATATAATTGGCGGGAACAACCGATAACTGATATTTTGTTAACACATGCTCATGGTGATCATGTTGGTGAAGCTTTAGAAATCGCGAAAGAAAAAGATATTGAAATAACTGCGGTTGCAGAGCTTGCAGGGTATTGCAAACAGCAGGGAGTAAAATCTAAATCAATTGGATTGGGAGCTTGGATTAATTTTTCTTGGGGAAGGGCGGTGTTTTTACCTGCTTTTCATTCAAGTTCGTTGCCTGATGGCAGATATGGCGGTTGTGCTGCAAGTATAATGCTTGATGTCGATGGTGTTAGAATTTACCATGCGGGAGACACTTGTTTAACAGGAGAAATGAAAACTATTAGAGAATTGTATGCCCCTCAAATTGCACTTTTACCGATTGGCGGGAATTATACAATGGACGTTGAGCATGCTGCTATGGCTGCAAAATGGTTGGGTGTCAGAACCGTTATCCCTATGCATTACGGAACTTTCCCTGAAATTCAGGCTGATTTGGAAAGATTTGCAAAACTTATCGCAATCGGTAATACAGCTTGCCAAATTCTGAATCCGGCAGAAGTGTAGAAGCATTGTCACCCTGAACTTTACAAAGTGAATCAAAAATTTTGTCATTCTGAACTTGATTCAGAATCTGAAAATTTTTAATAGAGTCTGTATCAGTCGGTGAAGCCGTCAGAGGTTTCAGGGTCTAACTCAAAATCGGTATAACAACAAACAAAATTAATAAGGACTTATCATGAAAATATTATTTGTAATAGATAGAATTGAACTTAAATACTTTGAATTCAACGATTTGGTAACAAATTTTTGGATTATAAAGAGTTTTTTAGAACGGGGGCATGAGGTTTGTATTTCAACAATAGATATGTTGAAGGTAAAGGTTTCAAAGGCTTATGTATCCTGTTATAATTCATACTTAAAAGATAATAATATTTTTTATGATAAACAAAGCTTGACTGAATTTTGTGTAGAAGATTTTCAACTTGTAATGTTCAGACCTGATCCGCCTGTAGATTTGGATTATATCAATGCTACATATGTTTTTGATTTTGTTGACAGAACAAAAACATTTATTATGAATGATACAACTGCAATTCGTAATTTTAACGAAAAATTTCACGCTGAATTGTTTAACGAATTAATGCCGAATAATATTATCACATCTTCAAAATCGGATATAATAAACTTCTTAAATGCAAATGAAGAAATTATATTAAAACCGCTAAATCAATGTTTTGGCGGCGGGGTTATGTATTTGAAAAAAGGAGATAAAAATACTGCCGTCATAATTAATTCTATGACAAATGACGGAAAACAGTTAATAATGGTTCAGAAATATATTCCTCAGGTAGTTTACGGTGATAAGAGAGTCTTAATTTTAGGGAAAGAAATTCTGCCATATTGCGTTCAAAAGACTCCAAGTAATGACGATTTCAAATTCTGCGAGCATAGTGATGAAAATATTAAAAAAGCAGTTTTAACTGATGATGAGTGTGACAAATTCAAAACTGTTGCTAAAAAATTAAATTCAATGGGCATATATATGGCCGGGCTTGATGTAATAGATGGAAAAATTATAGAAATCAACGTAACAAGTCCATGTTATTTTATAAGAGAAATAAATAATCATTTTAACTGTCATTTGGAAGATATAATTTCAGATTACATTTTATCAACAGTAGAGAGTAAATTACTTATACCACGTGTAAATATATAATTAATTAATAATTGCTCTAACAATTCTATATACTTCTCTGATTTTTTCAGGATTATTTTTCAGCATACTGTTAATTGCTTCAAGCAAGTTTTCGTTAGATTCCATATGATTAAAAGAAAATAATTCGTTTGGTTCAATATCAAGTGTTGACAAAATTTTTTCAAGAGTTTCCGCAGTACAAAAATTTTTTCCTGTTTCTATATAACTTAGTGTATTTTGTCCTATATCAACTAATTCAGAAAATTTTTCCTGTGAAAAATTTCTTTTTTTTCTAAGTTCTTTAACTCTTTTGCCAAAATCTTTTTTAAGATCCATATCAACCTCAGTATTAATAATATGGAAAATTAAAAAACATGATAATCCGCACATATTGCATAGAAATATTGATTAATATCGTTTTACATGATAAAATATAAATATAAATGATAAAAACGAGCTAAAATATCATGGAGGTAAGATGAATGTTAGCTAAGAGATTTTTGCAAAAACAAGTTCAGGGTAACAGGGGTAAATGTAATACCCTCGCCCTGTGGGAGAGAGGACAAATTGTTAACTTATCTGCCCCGATTGGGGAAGTGGCAAGAAGTGCCGTAGGGGAAGTATCCCGTAGGGTTGCTTTTACGTTAGCAGAAGTTCTCATAACAATCGGTATAATCGGTGTTGTTGCAGCGATGACTATTCCGAATTTAATCCAAGAAAACCAAAAACGAGCAACGGTTACAAAATTGCAAAAAGGAATTTCTGTTATAAATCAGGCTTATAAATTATCATTTGATGAACAGGGTGAGCCTGAAAGTGCGTTTGATATGGGTGCTGAAGCATATTTCAAACAATACTGGCAGCCTTATTTGAAATTAGTCACTTATTGTGATTTTTATACAACTTGCGGTTATCGTTCGTCTGCGCCATTTACGTATGCAAACGGAAAGGATTGCGGTACTGTTATTTTGGGCAATATGCGTGCAACATTTTATACTGCAGATGGATTATTATATATAATATTTACAGGCAGCGCTGGTGGTGGAACTGTTATATCAAGTAATGCGATATGGCTTGATATAAATGGTAGTGAACAACCTAACAAATTAGGTAAAGATGTTTTTGTTTTGTCTCGTATTGATGATGGCGTCGGAGTGCGACCTGGCGGGTATGGCAAAACTGATAACGAAATTAATAGTAATTGTTCAAAAAATGGAATCGGCACCTCCTGTGCTGAAAAAATCCGTCGGGCAGGGTGGAAAATTGAGAAGGATTACCCTTGGTAATTTATTTGTAACAAATTATTAAGCAAATAAAAAATAATACTTGAAATTAAAAATTTACGTAATAATATAGTAGATGTGCACATTGCACGAATATAAAATTTAATTAAAACCAGATACTTAGAATTTTTTATCTAAAAACGAAAGTTTTATTAAAGATTACACAAAAAAGTTATCTACATACTCAAATAATATGATGTGGTATAACGGGTGGAATTACCACCAACCCCGATAGCAAGTAATTTATGTAGTTGGGTGAGAAACAATCAGAACATTGAAAACAGAATAGCTGAAAAACCACGCGAGCAGAGGCAGGTGCGCAGCACCATATGAGCGTGCGACAACGGAAACGATGAGTTTTCGTTGCAAACGCGAGCGATGCCGTTTAAAGCGAGCGTG
>JAFUSQ010000009.1 GCA_017467605.1 bacterium
AGATAGTATTATTAATGCTGTAATAAAAATGTTTTTAATCATATTTCTTTCTCAATGCTGATTTTATCATAAACATAAAATAGATATTTGCTAAGATTTACTGCTTGCAAAAATTAACAAGGTACACAAAATAATCGAGACGCCGTAAAATAAGTTCATAAAAACAGCTTGTTATAAACGTATAAACGTGAAAGGTGTAATTTTTATGTGCGAAAATAACGAAACAAACCGGCTCAAAAATAGTATCATAAATGCAAGAATGATTTTATACGACTTGCAGGTGTTTATTAAGTACGGCGCCCTCGCAAGTGATTCTAATATTATTGATGATGATTTGCAGCTAAACAAAAGCCATGACGATTATTACATATATTTTAGAACATTAAACAAAAAACTAAATAAAGCAATTAAAGTTCTTCAAATAGATTAGAAGGTTTAACATTTAAAGCACGTGCAATTTTAAACACATTTTCAACTGTTGTATTTCTTTCACCGCGCTCAATCATACCAATAAAATTAGGGGACATATCAAGAATTTCTGCAAGTTCAAGTTGTGTTAGATTATGGTCTAACCTCAAAACCTTCAAACGCTTACCAAACTTTTGTAAATCCTTTTTACTCATTCTTATATTTTCGTGTTAATATACACATATATAAATAAACTGACCGTGCGTTTAATTCTCAAAATGGTTAGTATGTAAGGATAAACAAACTAAAACTAGGAGATGTCTACAAATGAAAAAATTATTTATTTTGTTACTAATGATTACAAGTTGTAGCGTGGTCTTTGCGGAAGATTTTACAGACAGAATGTTGAGAGAACAAAGAGAAGAATTCAACAGGACTATGGAATATAACCAGAGAGCAAGTCAAATTGAAAAGCTGCATAATATTCAAACTCAATTAGAGCAGCAAAATTCTTACCAACCAACAAGAAGATATGATAGCTATGAAGATAGTTATTCAAGACCAACGTATGTAAATGAAACACCATTGTATAAGTTTGGAAATTCTTCTGAATTATAGTAACTTATTGTTGTGCAGGAGGACTAATGACAATAATTATAATACTTTTAATAGTTTTAATTCTTTTTATAGCAATGATTGTCAACGGTGCAGATTCAAGATATACAAATAATTATATAGTTGATAATGCGTTGAAAGATTTAATAAATGTACAAAAAATTGAAGAATGTGCTAAAGATATAAGACAAAAAGAAGGTGTAACAAAAAATGAATCAATTTATTTTGCAATATGTTCTTTGATGATGTTAATAGGGAATCAACCCGGTATAAATAAAATTGCAGCTTTACGTGTATTACACGATATTATAAAAAATGAATATCAGAATATATTCCCAATTATAGAGAACTATAAAGAAGATGATTTTGACTTTATAGAACATATTGCATTAAATGCAAAACATATAGTTGAAGAAGAAGGAAAAGATAGGAATGAAGCTCTTTATCTTACAATTTGCATGTTTTATGATGATTTAACCCAGAAGGGAAGTCAAAACGGAATCAAAGAACTTATGAAAATTGTTAATATTATCTATACTGATTTATTAAATGATGTTATGACTTATGTAGCGTGGAAATATCAACCGCAATTGGTATTTAAACCTGAGTTTGACGAATATATGAGAAAAAGGCACTCAAAATAAGGAGTTATTTTTTATGATTAAATTTTTAATACTTTTAATAATATTTGCGGCAATGTTTATTTTTAAAATATTTGCTTCTATAGTAGGTACTGCAAGTGTTGCAATAAATAAACGCGGGACTTTTATAAATTTTGGTAATCAATATTTAAAACATGCAAGGGTATGTTATAACCTTATTACACCATATATGGGACAGCTTGTAGATGATATTTTTGCTTTTGCAAAAGAAAGAAATTATACACTTGCCGATGAGACAGAATTTATAGAAAGCGTTTTGAATAGATGTGTTTGGACATTATGTCCGGATGAAGCCCCAATGGTACGTAAACCACAAGTTATGCCTAATATAGACCATGAAGCTACATTTTTTACTTTTGAATTTCTATCAAAATATAATATAAAAAATTAAGAGGTTTTATGAAAAAATTTATTTTAGTATCAACAATTATATGTGTTATTGTCGCAACTTATGCAGGCTTTTCATTGTGTGCCAAAGCTGAAAATTTAAAATCCATTGAACATAATGGAAAATACGGATTTATAAATGATAAAGGTAAAATTGTTATTGATACTCAATTTGATGATATAAAAGATTTTCATGAGGGATTAGCGGCTGTATTTTTGTATGGAAAGTGGGGATTTATAAATAAAAGAGGAAAATTTATTGTGCAGCCACAATTTAGCAAAGTTGGTGATTTTAATGAAGGGCGTGCGTACGTAGTACATGAAACAGAAGAAGAAAAAGAAGATTATATACAGGTGTATGATTATGTTGGATATATAAATAAGCGCGGAAAATTTGTTATACCAATTTATGACGGGGGCTCGTATTTTTATGACTATTCAAGTGGATTAGTTGCAATACAAAACGGGGACGCAATATATTGTTCATACAAAGACAGAAATGGAAAAACAGTATTAGATAGTGATTATTTTGAAAAAACAGGTTGGAAAAATACAACAGACGCCGTTTGTCATAGCTTTAGTGAAGGATTGGTTGAAGTATATAAATATACAGATGATACATATAAAACAAGAATTTCAGCTTACATGAATAAAAAAGGTGAAATAGTATATAGTAGAAAATTTGTTGTACCGGAAGAAGTTGAACCCCTATGTGATTTTGATTCTTTTCATGAAGGAATGGCAAGTTTCAGGGTAAATTGGAAATATGGTTTTATAAATAAGAATTTTGAAGAAGTAATTCCGCCGATATATGATTTTGCTTATGGTTTTAAAGACGGATTAGCACGAGTAGAAAAAGACGGAAAATGGTTTTATATTGATAAGCAAGGAAATTTCGTCAAAGAATATAAGCCAAGCTACTAGATATACTATTAAAACCTTTCCCCCTTTTAGTATCGGCGCCCTTCATTTTTGAAAATATACAAGGGTGTAAACAAAAAGACCGATTTATTTGTAGCATATTTTAAAAAGTTTTTGCTTGTGGTTGGTGTATTGCAGGCATGATAATAAATTTTATATAAATAACTTTTTAATTTTAAATTAACCATACTAACCAAAATCACCGGTTAGTATGGTTAATTAGGTTAATTTGTTTCGTAAAAGTTTATTTTATAATAATTCGCTATAATGCAGAGCTTTCATAAATTGTCTTGATTCAGGATAGCCCGGCATTTCAGCCCAATATTGAATAGTATATTCAATGTTTAAATTTTCTTCATATTGCTTATCACAAAAATCTAAAAATGTTCTAATTAGTTTATTATCAACATTTACATCATGCCATTTATCACCATTATAAAATTTTGAATTTCTTATAATAGTTTGGTTTAAATTTTTCTTTTTTTGTTTCCATATTTTATAGTGGCAATTTATATCGTGGTCGCCCAGATTTGTTTGTACCATATCGCAATTATCATGGTGACATAAGTGCACTTTTTCTGTAAAAGCAATTTGTTTGTTTTTTCTGATGTAAAAATCAGGTTTACCGCAATATAAACATTGTTTAATAGGTTTTTTATAATAAACCTTAACATTGTCCGGCAATTCAAATAACTTTAAATCCACAATTTGCGGCAATAACCATTGAAGTGCATTTAATTGACGCCCGATTCTTGGCTGTTTACATACTGCATAAGAATAATCCTGCGTTGTTGTATCTCTAAGATTTACACAAAGAGCCTTTAATGCCATTTCTAAAGATTTTTCATCCAATTCTGCAAACGGTTGAATGTACTTTTTGTAAAAATCCTTTTGCTTTAATCCTTGAGCATTTAAGAGTTCTTTTGGTGTGTCATCTTGCTTTAATTCATTCAACGCATTTGTGTACTTTCCTAAATACCATTCTTCAAATGGTGCCTTCAGTACATTAAGATTCTTGTTACTCTGTTTTGTTTCCATAATTTTACCTCATTTCTTTTAATAATACTAACATTTCACAAACTCTCCTTTCTTTATTTTATCTGACCTCATATTATAAGCCTTTTTTGTAAATTCTTTATATACGATACTGTAAATATCAAATATAAAACAAGTCTATCTGGCTTCATTTTAATTTGATAACAGTGTAATAGAAAAAATAGGAGATGTCAACATGGAAAAATTTAAAGATGTTATGACAACAGAAAATTTGGTTGATTTTTTAGACCAAAAACCAAGAGTAGATACGCACAACGGAAAGGTATTTTTAAATTGTACGTATTGCAGACAAGAGGCATTAGAAAAGTTAAGAAAAGTCCTTTGCAAAAAGGATTTTGAGATTGTTAAGAATTTAGATTTGGAATTTGGAACATTAATTTTTAATCCTGAAACCCATGAAATTTCTTGCTGCTCCAGAGTAAACAGCAATTATGTGGATAGCCATGCCATTGAACTTGAAGAAGCTATGGTGAAATATTACTTGCCAGGAATTAGTTATACCAGTTATTTAGACGCAAAATTTCAAGATACATTAAACAAATCAGAAGGAGGAAACAACAATGTTTAAGAACTTAGGAGATGCAGCAAAAGCCAAGTATGGCAAAGGACTTGAAGAAAGAAAAGGTGCTCAAGAATGTGTAGGGTGTGGAAAGAAACACATGCACAGATATGGAGACAATTTAGAAAAGGCAAAATGCTTTAGTTGTGGTTTACATCTTAATCTTAATGTAATAAATCATGGTGTAGATTATACCTCAATTGTAGCGGATAGATTTTTTGAAGCAACCCACAAATCATTATTTGAAAACAAACAGGACGGAAAACCATGTCAAGCATTTGTTTATGCAAACGAAACAAGAAAAATACCGGAGAATATTTTAAGGCGTTCTGATGTCGGTGTTATTCCTGCAAATTATGATGTTAATAAAGTAAATGAAGATTTAATTGCAGACCTTAACAAAAAAATTGAAGAAGAAACAGATGTCGGGAAAAAAGAAAAATTGCAAACAAAATTAGAAAATCTTGAAGATTTTATTGAAAAATTGCAGAAATTCCTTCGTGATAATTGGGATAGACTTATATTCTTCTACCGTGATGAAAATGGACTAATTACTCAAATTAAAACAAGGAAACCATACATAGATACAAAGACCTTTCAAATACTAAAGGTACAAAATAAATCCGGTGTTTTTAATCAAGGTGTATTTTCAGATGATGAATTGTCAAAAGTTAAAAGCTATAAAAAAATGCGCAAAGGCCTTATTGTTGTTGAGGGAGAGTTTGACCAACTCTCTCTGGTGGCTCAACTGCACAGAATGAACAAACCTATTGATGTTTGCGCTTTAGGTGGTGCTAATGGTGATTTAGAAACTGCTATGAAAATACCTGCAGAAAGAGTTTGCATACTTCACGATAATGACGAAGCAGGCAAAACTGTTTTAGATAAAGCAAAAGAGATTCGCACAGTCTTTGGCTTAACAACACCGGAAGGCATAAAAGATATTGACGAATTTATAAATACTTTTAAAGATGAAAAACAGTGCAATGAGGCTGTTTGGGACTTACTAAAGAGTATGAAACACTACCATAGAGAATTTCGCGGTATTGAAGCAGAAATCAGAAATATTATGAATAATACTAAAATGACCCAGCTTGATAGGCAGCAGCTTGTTTCATTACAGATAGCAAAAGAAATCTTGCAGCGCGGGAAATTCTTTAAGGACGTCAATTATCAATACATCTTCCTTGATGATGATAAAAAAATAATACCTATAATCGCAACTGATGAATGGCTCAAAAGGTTATTAAATCGAATGGGTGTAAATCCTTCAAGAGAGTATTATAACTATACTGTCAATGATTTATCAACTTTTGCATTTGACCATGGCGCCCCGATAGAAACGCACAATTTCTGCTACTATGCCAAAGATAAAAACGCAGTCTATATTTCTAACAACGATACTAAAGTTTATAAAATTACAACTGAAGATATTGAAGAATTAGAAAATGGCGACGAAGGTATTATGTTTAATTATAGACCTGATTATGAGTCGTTTAAATTGGTTAAGCCTGATGATTCGGTGGATTATTTTGAAAAATACATTACGGATTCAATGAATATTGACACAGATTCAGGAAATTTAACAGAAGCAGAATACAAAACGCTTACAAGGATTTGGACTCTTAGTACTTTCTTTGATATGCCTACAAAGGGTTTACTTGTTGCAACAGGTGAAAAAGGAAGCGGCAAAACTTCAACATTAAGACGCATAGGAATAATCTTATATGGGTCAAAATATAATGTCACACCTTTACCGAGTAAGCCTGAGGACTTTGATACACTTGTTACAAACAACCACTTTATTGTTTTTGATAATGTTGATACGGGCAAATCTTGGCTCAATGATAAACTTGCGTCTTGTGCAACAGGACAAAACATAGGTAAACGTAAGCTATTCACAGATAATGAAGAAATTAAGCTGCCTACAAAGACTTATCTTGCATTAACTTCAAGAACACCTCAATTTACGCGTGATGATGTGGCAGACAGGCTCATAGGCATTCCCTTTAAGAGAATATCAGAGTTTTTGCCCGAAGAAGAATTGATAAAGGGTATTTTAGACCATAGAGATGAAATAATGTCCTATATCATGTATGAACTTCAAAAGGTTTTGAAAGCCCTTGAAACAACCAAGGAACGTACTTATAAGACCATTCTTAGAAGTGCTGATTTTGCAACCTTTGGTTTGCGTATATTTGATTCAATGGGCAAAAAAGAAGAATTTGAAACCATATTAGAAAAAGTATGCGAAGCTCAAAAGGCTTTTGCGGTTGAAGAAGATAGTCTTGTTTATGCACTTAAAATATTTGCTAAAAAACAAATCAAGCCACAAAAAATGTCCGGATTTGAGTTACACAAAAACCTTCTTCAAATTTCAAATGAAGATAACTTTGATATACCTGAATTTAGAGCAAAATATAAAAGTGTAAAATCGCTTACACGCAGAATTGCCAATATTAAAGGTAATATTTCAAATGATGTCAAGATAACGATTTATAAGGAACGTGCAAACCAGAAGTCTTATAAAATCGAGCTTATGGACAAAGATTTTGAGCTGCCGCCAACTAATGACAGTATTTTTGATAATGGTATGGAAAAAGCTAAAAATATGACAAAAACTTCTCTTGATGATAAAGGGGGTAAAAATGAATAATGCTCTCTTAAATGTTCAAGAAGCGGCTAGTTACTTGCATATTTCTACAAGCACGCTTTACAGGTGGGTACATCAAAAGAAGATTAAACACGTCAAAATAGGCTCAAGAGTGTTATTTTCTCAAGATGACTTAAATGAATTTGTAAAAAATAATACTTGTTCTGAAATTAAACTGCCCATTTAATTCAATACTGTCGGTGCTATTTAACCGTAGTGCCGACAGTTTTCTTTTAAAAATTCACGTTTGCAAAAGTTTGCAAAAGGGCTCGCGAAACACAAAAAACACGTTAAATTAAAATTAGGAGCAAACAAAAATGGCATTTAGAAAAAATAAAACAACAAACAAATGGGAATTTGATTACAAAGACATCAAAGGCAAAAGACAAATAAAAAAAGGTTTTAAGACCAAAGCAGAAGCAGAACAGGCTTACACTAAATTGACAGAAGAATTAAGGCAAGGTGTTGCAGTCAATAATAAAATCACATTCAGAGAAGCTGCTGAAACTTTTATGCGCCTTCATGTTGAAGTTAATTGCAAACCCTCAACAAAAGAAGGGTACGAAAGCTATTTAAAAAATCACCTTAACCCATTCTTTGGTGATATGAAACTTAATGAAATTACCCCTATATTGATTAAAGAATTTATTAAACAAAAACTTGAAACAGGCAGGATTAACTCTACCGTAAACAAGTACACTAAACTCATAAGCGAGATTTACAGCTTTATGATAGATAATGACGTTGTAAATAAAAATCCGCTTGCCCGTATTAAAGCGCTCAAAGAAACTAAGAACGATAAAATTAGGGCATTATCAACAGAAGAAGTACAAGCATTATTATCAAAGACAAAGCAAGTATATCCTGATTTTTACCCGTTATTATTTACCGCTTTATTTACAGGAATGAGACAGGGCGAACTTTTAGGCTTAACTTGGAGTTCAATAAATTGGGTAAAGGGTAAAATCAAAATTGATAAAAATTATACTCATGGTCGCGTGGGGACACCAAAGACAAATAAAATACGCTATGTTGATATGTCAAACGAATTAGCAAAAGTCCTTAAAGAATGGCGTTTAGCTTGTCCTCATAGTGAATTAGATTTAGTTTTCCCTAACAATGAAGGCTTACATCAAGACGCGCATAATATGATAAAAAGAAGATTTAAACCTGCTTTAAATCGTGCAGGTATTGAAGAAATAAGATTCCATGACCTGAGACACACATACGCAAGCCTGCTTCTTGCAAACGGTGCCCCGATGAAATATGTTCAAAGTCAATTAGGACACGCCTCTATAACAATGACAATGGATTTATACACACATTTATTGCCCGAAGTTAATGACAAGTGTGTTAATCTATTGAACAGCATAGTAAATACAACAGTTGAAACACAAGAAAAAATCGTGAGATTTGGGACTTAATAATTAAACTAAATGACCATTTATTTTAAATGTCTGCTGATTCAAGCAGACTTTTTTATTTTAAACTTTCCACATCATTTTCTGCTGCTCTCGTTATGTTTAGTAAATTGATAAGGGCTAAGACGGGATATTAAAAGCAAAACTACAAAAAATATAAATTCATAAAAACTAATGACTTGAAATGAAGCTGCTCGGACGTCCATAATCGCACAATTTTACATCAACGAATATAAATACATATAAAAAAGATTTCATAAGCCTTAAAACTCGCCACACAAAAGGGATTGCAATTTAATTGTGATTCAAAATAAAAATGTAACTTTTTTGCAACTTTTGCAATTTTAGGCACAAAAAATACGCCCGGCGCGATTCGAACGCGCGACCCATTGCTTAGAAGGCAATTGCTCTATCCAGCTGAGCTACGGACGCATAAGGTTGTTTATTTAATTGTCAAATTTTTGTTATTTTCGGTGCCCCTGACCCACTGATTAGAAGGCGGTTGCTCTATCCAGCTGAGCTACCAGGGCTTAACCTCACTTAATCATACTATCACGAAAATTTTTTCTTGCAAGTACATCTTTTTTATAAATATTTTAATGGAGATATTTTTAATCATAAAAACATTTATACATTTTATAATATTAATAGAGAATAGTTTACGAAAGGAAATATTATGCTGACAAACAGAGAAAAAGAAGTTCTGAAATATCTTTGTATGGGACTTAATAATAAAGAAATAGCAGAAAAATTATATATTAGTTCACACACATCTAAAGCACACGTCACCGCTATTTTAAGAAAATTAAATCTCAAAAACAGAATAGTAACAGCATATTTTGCAGGCAAAAATAATCTGGTGGAAATTGATTAGTTATAAATCAGCGGTTTCTCTGATAATTTTGTGGATAAATGATAATTTTTTAGGATTAGTTTTTAATACCGCAAGATGCTTTTCAATATCTTCCATTATGTTATCGCAAGTATAATTTTGCCCGTTCATAAATAATTCATACAAATTTATACCTAATACATTTGGAATTTTTTCTAATGTCTCAGATGTAAGAAAATTCTTACCGCATTCAATACGACTTAATGTTTGTTGAGAGATATCAATTAATTCTGAAAATTCTTCTTGCGAATAACCCTTAAGCTGTCTGTAATGTTTTATATTATTGCCTAAAACCTGTTTCAAATCCATATTATACTCCTAATTATAGCCACTTGGCTAAAGGAATAAACAACACTAAATAATTAAAATTTGATTTTTACACGTTTAAGGTGTAGAATATTTTCATAGGTGTGATATGGAATTAAATAACAAAACTCAAAAACTAATCGGCATTCTTTGTATTATAGCACTAATACTCAGCTTGATAATAAACTATAACAAACCGGAAAAAATTCGAAAAACACAAAAAATTTTCACAGTGGAGAACTGTGAAGAATTAATATCAGGGTATTTTCAACAACCAATTAGAATCTCGGAAAATAGCCATAGTATAATAAATACAGAATCAATCTGCGTAAATTTCACAGATGAGAATGATTTTATACTAGGATACGAACTAAAAAACGGAATATTTTTAACAAATAAAACTAAATATTGGCAAAAATATCTAATAGACACTAATGGTTCCGAGGTTAAACCAAATACGTTTGGAAAAGACATATTTATGTGCTATTCTGAATCAGACTCAATTCTTCATAATTACAAAACAGTAGAAAAAGCATTTGAGACCTGCAATACAAAAAATACAGAAACAACGAAATGTTTTGGAGAATTGCTCAATGCAAATTGCTACAGTAAATTTCAAAAAGAAAAAATAATAAATTTTTAAACACTAAACTTCAACAAAAAGACGTCTGCCGACAATATTTTGTTTACCATTATAGTAACCTGCAAAGTATCCGCCTTTAACAGGTTTATTTTGGGCATAATACTGGTTATATCTGTTGCCGTTGTAGTTAACAAACGGATTATTACCATACGGATTGTTATGGGTTGGATTTGTAACTACAGGTGCCGATACGTTCACCCTTTGCGGAGCATTAAATACGTCTGATAAAAAATTTACTAAACCTGCCATATTACCTTCATACCTTTCTACTTGGTATTTTTTTAATAAAATTTATACTTTTGTCATAATTATAACACAATTTTATAAAAAATCTTAAAATAACTTAATAAAATCATCTGTTTTGTGTAGTATAATCAATTTATGGGAAAAGATAAGAAAAATATATTGATAATCGGAAACAGTGCTTCAGCACAATCACTTGCAAAAAAATTGTCAAAAAGTCCTATAGCCGGAGAAATTTTTATTGCTCCGGGAAATAATACAACTTCCGAATTATATAAAAATATTGATATTAGAGAAGATGATTTAACCGGACTTTTGAAATTTGTATTGGAAAATAATATTTCAATTACGATTCCCATTTCTGAAAATGCATTAAAAGCAGATATTACATCATTTTTCCAAACAAACGGACAAAATATTTTCGGACCGGCAAAACAAGCTTGTAATATTGCATTAAATAAGGCCAACGGTAAAAAATTTCTATATAGAATTCATGCACAAACCTCAAAATTCGGAATTTTTGACAAAATGCAAATGGCACAGGAATGGTTAAACACTGCGAGTTTTCCTGTTACAATTAAATGCAGTGAATATAATAATCTTGATGATAGACTTGTCTGTCCGACAATGACTTTAGCACTTGAATTTTTGGATAATCTTTTTTCTAAAGGGGAGACAGGAGTTTTAATTGAAGAATTTTCATTAGGAGAAAGTTTTACAATTTACTACATTACAGATGGTTATAGCGCAATCCCGATTACTTCCGTAAGAAATTATAAATTTACTCAAGATGGAGATGGGGGAATTTATACAAACGGTTTAGGGTGCTATGTACCTAATTACAGAATTTCCGAAACCGTATATACAAGAATTGGGAACATTGTTCAAAACACTATTTCTGCTTTAGAAAAACGCTCAACACCATATATAGGAATACTTGGGGTTGATTGTACAATAACAGGGGAAGATAAATTCTTTGTTAACGAATTTAAACCGTTTTTTCAAGATTTTGACAGTTCTGCCGTGCTGAATTTGATAGAAGATGATTTAATTGAAATATTTATGGCTTGTATTGAAGGATTTTTCGCAGACGAATGTGAAAAAATATCTACAAATGATAAAAATTCCATATCAGCAGTCGTTTGGTCACGTGCATACGGGAAAATAATCGAAGGACTTGAAAATATTGAAGATTTCTCAAACTTGGATTTTTATAGAATTAAAAACACAAATGACAATAAAATTTTAACCCGAAAGGGTGAAAATTTTGTTCTGACAAGAACTGCGTCTACTTTAACCCGTGCTAAAACAAACTTGTATGATGATTTGTCAGAAATTAAATTTGATACAATAAAATACAGAACCGACATTGCAAGGGAATTGTTAACAAAGTATTGATTGCCCCTCACCCCAACCCTCTCCCATTGGGAGACACTAGCCGAACCAAAATTTTTGTCATTCTGAACTTGATTCAGAATCTTCAAAAATTTTGAGTGAGACTGCGTGCAGGGAGCGTTAGCGAGTCGCAGGGAGTTCGGTGTTAACGAGCTTTGCGAGGTTTACACCGACGGGAGAGGGTAAAGACTTATCAATAAAAAGTTAACAATCTCCATTGCAAAGGGGTAAGTTTACCAAGGGTAATCTTTTTCGATTCTCCAACCCGCACGGCGAATTTTTTCTGCACAGTATTGTCCCTTTCCTGTCTTTGAACAATCTTCATTGATTTCAGTATCAGTTAAAGCATAACCATATGGACGGACTCCGCCGCCATCTTCTATTCGTTCCAGCATAAACACATCATTTCCGAATTTATTTGGAAGCTCCCCTCCATTGATATCAATAATTATTCGATTATCCAAAAGGATTTCTCCAGAATCATTACGTTTTACATAAACGAATACGATATACAACAAACCATCAAATGTATAGAATACAGTTCTTGAATTCTCTAAAAGAAATTTTAAAGTAGCTTCCGTATTATTAGCATAATTGAAAGGGGCAATACTGTTGTAGCCACATTTTTCATAGGTATCACAGTATTGAAGCATCTTAATATATAGCTGCCAATATTGTTTGAAATATTCCTCCGCACCCATAGCTAATGTACTTACAGGTTCACCCTGTTCGTCAAACGATAATTTATAAGCCTGATTTATTACAGAAATTCCTTTCTGTAATTTAGTAACAGTTGCTCGTTTTTGGTTTTCTTGGATTAAGCTTGGAATAGTCAATGCCGCGACAACTCCAATTATGCCGATAGTTATGAGAGTTTCTGCCAGAGTAAATCCTGCCTTCTTTTCCCCTCGCCCTGTTGGAGAGGGGGCAGGGGAGAGGGGGCAATGCGTGAGTTGTGAATCATGAATATCTTTACGGTTATTAATCCCCCCGTCATTGCGAGGAGGACGTAAGTCCGACGAAGCAATCCAGTTGTTTCTGTACGAATTTTTCCGGATTGCCGCGCACTCACTGTCTTGGATTTGCTCCACGCTCGAAAAGTTTCGCAATTGCAACTTCGTTGCAGTTTGCTCAATTTTCTCGCTATCCGGACTCGCTTTGCTCCGTCCGTCCGCAAATCCGCCGTCGTTCGTGC
>JAFUSQ010000041.1 GCA_017467605.1 bacterium
CACTAATAATAGCAACGGTTCAACTTGAGGTGGACAAACTCACTTTTATGTCACCCTGAATTTAATTCAGGGTCTATAAATTCTGTCGTTCAAACAATGTCCACCTTTGTTGTTGTTTCACCTGCTATTATTGTTCACTCCACTATCATCGCAATAAAAGCAAAATAAAAAATCAGGCTTTGTGCAGTGAATTAATTTCTTTTAATAATAAATATCATGCAATTCAAAGGTGCAAATGTCCGAGATTCCACGCTACGCTCTGAATGACACGGAAATTTGCTCCGTGGAATCTCCTATTATTCAATCAATGAAAATTTAATATTGCCCCAAAGAAAGCGGTCAATATGAATAAAACAATTTAATACAAATAATATGTATTATGTTATTCAGCGATTGTAGATTTCGAGTTTGGAAATTGTGTATTCCGGTTCAATGTAATTGTTTATGTAATCAATAGCTTCTTGTGGATTATTCGCTATAAAATAAAGACTTTTTGCTATTTTATTCGCAAATTTTTCCTCTATTATTTCATCAAAAAATTTTAATAAATTATCGTAAAATCCTTTAGTATTTAGAATTACAATAGGTTTTCTGTTATAACCCAGTTGCTTCTGTACAATCATTTCTGCAAGTTCTTCTAATGTCCCAAATCCGCCTGCTAAAGCTATAACTGCATCAGAAATTTCGTCCATTTTCCCTTTTCTGTCGCGCATTCCAATCGCTAAGTGAAATTCATCACAATTATCTGTCCTGCACCCCATATCAACAAGCTTTTGCGGCATAACACCATAAATTTTACCACCGTTAGTTTTTACCTGACTTGCGCAAGTCCACATTAAACCTAAAGTACTCCCGCCATAAACTATGTTATAGCCGTTTTTACCAATAAGATTGCCAAGTTCACGTGCATCTTCATAAAATTCTTCTTTTAAAAAGTTACTTGATGATGCAAATACGCATATGTTTTTAATAGAATTCATTCAATTCGTACCTATTCTTTAAAATCTCCGCCAATCATATAGTAACGGGAACAAGAAACCCCGCTGCCCATATCGGAACAATCTTGTTTTAATTCTGCTATATCCAAGCCTGAACCAATTTGATTTATATTGCCATCAGCAAATATATTTATTCCAAATATATCTTTTCCCCAAGTATTTGGACCTTTGAGCCCGTTTACGTCAAACATCATCATAAAAGCAGGGTGAAAAACATCATTATCTTTAATATCTCTTATTCCAACTATTTTATTTGATGATGTAAGATAAAGATTATCAAAATAATATTTATCATTGTTTGGCACTTTTTCGCCGTTCATAAAATAAATGGTATATTTTTTTGTTAATTCATCTTGAAATGAAATTCTCAGGTATGGTTTCACAAGATTCATCATTAAATTTTCTCTGGCTTCATTTGTTGTTGCCCTTTTGAAGCTTTTTACGATTTCTGCATCAGCTTGAGCGTTCATTGCTGAAAAAATATATTCCATCTTTTTATAAGTTTCATTCCAACGAGATATATATGAGGCCTCTTTTGAGGCAATAAATCTTGTCGGAATCAGTAGTAAAATTACTGCAAAAATTACAAAAATCGTTATAGAATATTCAATTTTCCAAAATCTTTTTTTCATTTGGTAATTCCCTTAATCTATTCTTGTGCTAAATCTATACGTTTTTTTTCTTCAAGCAGTTTTTCATAAACCCATTCCGGAATGAAGTTTTTACCTAATATAACTTGTCCGTTCATCATATTTGGGGTGTGAAAATCTGAACCGCCTGTAACAATCAATCCCAAATTTTCTGCCATTGATGAAAAATATTCAACACAAGCAGGTGAATGTTTCCTGTGATATGCTTCAATTCCCCGTAATCCGTAATTCATAAGTTCTTTAATTAATGGTTCTGCGATATCCAAATCATGCGGGTGTGCAATAACCGGAATTCCGCCTGCATCATAAATTATCTCAACAGCATCAAATGGTGAAACCGTTTTTCTTTGAACATATACAGGTGAATCGTCATGAATGTATTTTGAATAAGCGTCCATAATATTGGTTGTTCCGCCTGCATTTGTTATTGCTCTTGCAATGTGCGGCCGCCCTATACTTCCGCCTTCTGCAACAAGTTTTTTTATATCTTCAAATTTTATTTTAATTCCTTCTTTTTTAGATAATAAAGTAAGAATTTCTTTTGTTTGTTTAATTCTTGCCTGCTGCTGATTTTTTATAAGTTCAAGAAAATCTTTGTTGTTTGTGTCCATCAGATATCCAAGAATATGGACTTCATGATTATTGTATAATGTATTAACTTCAATCCCTTTTATAACTTCAATTTTGTCATTAAGATTATTATCTTGGATATATTTTTGGGCAACATCGTAGGCTAAGATATTGTCGTGGTCTGTTATAGCAATTGCTTCAAGCCCAACATCGATTGCCGTATCCACAATTTTTTCGGGTGAGAAAACTCCGTCCGAGAAATATGTGTGAATGTGTAAATCAGTTTTCCTTTTCACTTTCCTTTTCCTCTTTTATATTATTATCATTACAAAAAACTCTTTTAACAGACAGGGCTTTACCGTTTATTTTGTCTATTTCAACTTCTACTGCATTAATTTGAGTAGTTTCACCCTTTGCAACTTCATATCTTTCTGGTATTCCTGTAAGAAATCTTGTCAATGAAGTTTGGTAATCCATTCCGATAACCCCGTCAGATGCTCCACAAAAACCTGCATCTGTTATATATGCCATATTATTTATTATACTGTCGTCTGATGTTTGAACATGTG
This sequence comes from bacterium, assembly GCA_017467605.1. Lineage (GTDB taxonomy): Bacteria > Cyanobacteriota > Vampirovibrionia > Gastranaerophilales > Gastranaerophilaceae > Zag111. The sequence continues at coordinate 2,788 of JAFUSQ010000041.1, forward strand.
TGTGCGTTCCAAAAAATGCACTTACACCAAGTTCTGAACAAAATTTTCCAAAACAAATCTTTTCAGCAGTCGCTTCAGCATGAAAATCAATGATTATTATTGGAGTAATTTCTTTTATACGTTTAATTTCCTGTGCAACAAGTTCCCATTGAGAATCGACAAGTCCCATAAAAACTCTGCCTAATACATTTATTACTCCGATTTTATAGTCTCCTAAATCAAAAATCTGACTGCCTTTTCCTTTTGTTCCTTTCGGGTAATTTATGGGTCTGATAAGACAGTCAGATGAATCGATGTAGTTATGTATATCTTTTTTATCCCAAATATGATTACCGCAAGTCATACAATTTATACCGTATGATTGCAGGTCTTTGTAATTTTTTTCAGTTAAACCAAATCCATGTGAAGCATTTTCAACGTTAGCTATAACAAAATCATATTTATTTAAAGCCAAATAATCTCGGACGGCAAACCTTCCCGGTTTGCCGACAATATCTCCGAAAAATATAATTTTTATTGTACTATTAGTCATTTTTTTCTTTTATTATTTAGCAATTTCAGTTGTTCTGAACTCTCTTACAACCGTAACTCTTATTTGTCCGGGGTAATCAAGTTCATTTTCAATACGTTTTGCAACATCACGTGCAAGTTTTCCTGAAGCTAAATCATCAAACATTTCAGCTTGAACGATAATTCTGACTTCACGTCCGGCTTGAACTGCAAATGATTGCTTGATACCTTCATAGCTGTTGACAATTTCTTCAATTTTTTGCAAACGTTTGATATAAATTTCCAATGTATCACGTCTTGCACCGGGTCTGCCTGCGGAAATTGCATCTGCGACTTTTACAAGCACCGCTTCAATAGTATTTGCTACAACATCATCATGGTGAGCTTCTATTGCGTGAATAATTTCAGGTTTTTCACCAAATCTTGACGCTAATTCTACGCCAAGTTGAATGTGAGTTCCTTCCTGAGTTTGGTCAACTGCTTTCCCTATATCATGCAGTAACCCTGCACGTTTGGCAATTCTTTCATTTGCACCAAGCTCTGCGGCCAGCATTCCCGCAATATGTCCGACTTCTAGCGAGTGTTTTAAAACATTTTGACCGTAACTTGTTCTGTAATATAAACGTCCTAATGTTTTGATAAGTTCTTTGTTTAGACCCATAACACCCATTTCTAGTGCGGCATTTTCACCTTCAGTCCATATTTTTTTGTCAATTTCTTCTCTTGCTTTTTCAACCATTTCTTCAATACGAACAGGGTGAATACGACCGTCAACGATTAATTTTTCCAATGCTAATTTTGCAATTTCACGTCTGACAGGATCGAAGCTTGATAATACAACAGCTTCAGGAGTATCATCAATAATTAAATCTACACCGGTCAAAGTTTCTAATGCTCTGATATTACGACCTTCACGTCCTATGATACGGCCTTTCATTTCGTCATTTGGTAATGCTACGACTGAAACCGTTGTTTCTACAACTTGTTCAATCATACATCTTTGCATTGTTGTTGATAAAATTTCTTTTGATTTTTCTAATGAAATTTCTTTTATTTTAGCTTCGTTTTCACGAATTAATTGCATTTGTTCTTGGGCTAAGTCATTTTTCAATTGTTCTAATAATGTTCTTTTTGCATCTTCGCATGACATACCTGAAATTCTTTCAAGTTCTTCTGTTTGCTTTTGTACAAGCTCTGCAAGATAATCTTCTTTTTCTAAAAGCTGATCCATTTTTTTCTGAGTCTGAATTTCTTTTTCGGTATATTCTTGAATTTTATCTTCAAGCATATCCTCTCTTTTTGCTAATTTTTGTTCCTGTCTTGCAAGTTCTTGTCTGCGTTCTCTTTCTTCTTCATTAAGAGCTTCTCTGTCATTTTGCAATTCTTCTACAGCCTTAATTTTAGCTTCTTTGTAGAGAATTTTTTCTTTTTCCTCAAGTGCTTTTTGATCTTTTTCAACAGCTTCCAATGCACTTTTTACTTTGTTTTTTTGAATAATCAGCATTGCAGCTAAAACCATTACCGCAATAGCCGCAATTACTAATAACAAGGTTGTTGCCATAACCTAATACCTTATCCTTTTCTATTTTTTTATAGTATACGCAAAGTCGGGTACATATAGCCTACCCGCCCGTTTATTCATTTTTGTTTAAATAACTCTCATTGCATATACATTAAAAAATATTTCCTACTACATCTGTCTGTATAATATCATATAATTAATTTTTTGTATAGTGTATTTTTAGTATTTGTAAATTTATTTGCCGAAATTTAATATATTGATTTTGCAATTTTGTATAACAGGTGCTTTTCTTTATCAGAGAGTGTTTTCAAAATATTTAAAATTTCCTTTTCCGAATCGATTTCTGATTCATTTATGTTTATAAAAAATTCTGAAATATTCACTCCCAAAGCATCAGCTATCTTATCTAATGTTTGTATTGACGGGTAATTTTGCCCGACTTCGAGCTTGCTGATGTATCCAAAATCAACATCAATCACTTCTGCCAATTTTTCTTGTGTAACTTTTTTTCTTTTGCGAATTTCTTTTATTTTTTGACCTAATTGTTTTTTATCAATCATAACTAACCCCATTTAGTATCATAAATAGTCCTTGATTTAAGAATTAGTCATTTTAACTGCTAATTTTGTATATGATATTAGCAGTGTGGTTGATTAATTTAGCAGTTTGTGTCATAATTAATATATAAAATCAGCAGAATGAATGGAGGTAAGAATGGAATTAGTTAATCGTGAAAGGAATAAATATATGGGTAAATGTAGTTCCCTCGCCCTACGGGACACTAGCCGAGCCGATGAGTTTACGAGTCGTGCGAGACTGCGTGCAGGGAGCGACAGCGAGTCGCAGAGGGTGTCCGAAGGACAGGAGAGGGGGCAGACTGGATTGCTACGCGTTCACTATGTTCACGCTCGCAATGATGTGCCTTATCATTCCGAACATTTATTATGTCACCCTGAACTTGTTTCAGGGTCTAAAAATAGATTCCGAAACGAGTTCGGAATGACAGGGGTAAATAATAACCGTAAAGAACTTATTCATGATTCACAGCTCACGCATTGCCCCCTCTCCCCTGCCCCCTCTCCAACAGGGCGAGGGGAAAAGAAGGCGGGGTTTACATTGGCAGAGGTCTTAATTACCATAGGCGTAATCGGTGTAGTTGCAGCATTGACTATACCAAACTTAATCCAAGAAAATCAAAAACGTGCAACGATTACAAAATTACAGAAAGGAATTTCTGTAATAAATCAGGCTTATAAATTATCGTTTGACGAACAGGGTGAACCTGAAAGTGCATTTGATATCGGTTCAGATGAATATTTTAAACAATACTGGCAGCCGTATATTAAGATGCTTCAATATTGTGATACTTATGAAAAATGCGGCTATACAGATAATATTCCTTTTGATCAAGCGAAGGGTTCCAGATCAGGCTGGCAAATTGTTGCGCCTACTATGAGAACAACATTTTATACTCATGACGGATTATTATTTATAGTACTTGTCGGGTCGCTTTACGATGGATATGTTGTAGATAATCGAATAATTATTGATATCAATGGCGGAGAGTTGCCAAACAAATGGGGCAGAGATGTTTTTATGCTTGAGAGAATTGAAGATGGCGGCGGAGTTCGACCTCATGGTTATGGTATGAGTGATAACGAAATAAATGAAGATTGTTCAAAAAGCAGCAGAGGGTATTATTGTGCCGAGAAAATTCGCCGTGCAGGCTGGAGAATTGAAAAAGACTATCCCTGGTAGGGGATAGCCTTTTTCTTCCTATTTTCTTAATCCCGGATCGGTGTATGAACCGGTGACAAGTTTATTGAACTCATATTGGGCTTTTGGCAGTAACCCTGCAAGTAAGAAACTGCTTATTCCGACATTTGCAAGAATATTTAATCCTTTTACATATTTTGCTTTTCTGGCAAAGTGTTCAATATTTTTGGAATTTTTTGCTCCTTCTATAAAGTTTTCAAATTCTTTTTTAAATTTAGCCATATCTTTTATGTCTACAAATTTTCTGGGGTCTCTGTAACCTGATTTTAGATAAGATACTTTACCAAGTTTTTTTGCAAATTTGGCAAATAAACTGTCTTGTTTTGTATCAAGAAATTCCAAAATATCTTTTTCAGAAGTAGATTTTGGCAGTTCAATTTTCCCTTCTTTTATTGCGTTTATAAATTCTTTGTTATCTAAAATTATAGGGTCAAGGTTTACGTTTATATTGAATAATTTGTTTGCAAGTTTATCCAAACCTTTTGCGATATAAACAGGAGTTACAAAGTTTAAAATCATTGAACCAATCATTCTGAACGCGTTTACGTAACCTTCTTCCTTGTTTCTTGATGTGGAAACCCTTCCGACAGTCAGTCCGCCGTCTGAAATTGCCATTTTATCCACCGTTCTGAGGTTTGCAATTGCAGAGGTTATTGAACCTGTAAATGAAGGTTGTTTTTGTCCTCTTATTTTAAACTCATCAAAAGTTTTACTGTTTGAAGTGAAAGACATAGTTGAATTGACAACTGTATTATCTTTTTTTTCTCCGGCTCTTTTTTCTCTAATTTTTCTTGTCAGTGCAAAATTCAAAGGCGGAAGAACAAAACCCATAATTAACGTTGGAATTGCTGTAGCTGCTATGAATTTTTTAGTAAGTAGGCCTTCATAAATTGCTTTATTTTCTTTTACTTTAATTAAATCAGCCAGAGCATCTTGTACATCTTGTAATTTTATGTTTTTAAATTTTTCAATATTAACTTCCACATTTTGTAATGCAGTTTTTTCGGTATTAAAAAGTTTGATATTGATTTCCGGTGAAAATCCTTTTTTAGAAATAAATTTGTCTGCAATTTTTTCTGTTAACGGAATTCCACCGAGCCAAATTGCAGATGTTGCGTATTCATCAATAAATCTTTCGCGAGTTGCATCATTTGCAATTTCTTTGGATTCTTTTAAATTTTCTTTTCTTGCAATAAGAATTTTTGACGGAACTTCTATACAACAGTCACGTACAAGTAGGGGGTATATACTGCTATTATTTCCTATTGCGGAGATTATATTTGCTATTGCCATAATTTTTACCTCAATTCTTTAACTAAAAACAACTTCCTCGCTCTTATGTATCCTGAAGAAGTTGTTTTAAAGAATTGAATTTATATATTTTTACAAGAGCAACATCAATCCTACAACCCCTTCAGGTTGATATGATTGTGATGATGTTTTTGTAAAAAGTTTTTAATCATTTTAATTTGCCTTTCCTTTATTATATATCAAATTTTTTATATGTAAAGGCTTTGTATTTTCAAAATCGGTGAATAATAAAAATTGCCTTATTATAAAGATTTTTTAAGATGATTAATTTTTTCGCTATTATCAATTTTAAATAGAATTGTTTTTTCTTTAGAAGTTTCACCTTTTATAATTTCTATGGAGGTTTTCGGGATTTTAAAGTTTTTAGAAAGAAATTCCACAAGGGCTTTATTGGCTTTACCGTCGATTGGCTGAGCAGTGATTTTAATTTTTACGCAGTCATTTTCTTTGATAATTTCGTTTTTTTTTGCGTTTGGTGAAATTTTAATATTAGCAATTACACCTTCTTTAGTCTGTTTTAGCATAGTGATAATAAAACATGAGCAGTTATTTTTTGCAAGAGAGGGGTAAATGTATGGACTTTTGAATTTGTTTTATTTACCCCCGTCGCAATTCCATTTATATCATTGTCATTGCGAGGAGGACGTAATTCCGACGTCGCAATTCCATTCAAAATTTGCGGGGGATTACTACGTCCTCACTACATTCGGACTCGTAATGACATGTTTTTTGTCATTGCTAGGGAGGAACGACCAAAACAATCCAGTCCATTTCCCCTAACGGGGTAGATTCCGAATCACCGAGTAGGAACAGAAAATTACGTTTCGCAAGCTCAACTAATTTTCTAGTCAGTTCGGAATGACAAATAATGCACCCCTCCTATTCCTCCCCCTTAGGGGAGGAACTGTCAACACTCCCTCTCCCAATGGGAGAGGGTAGGGGTGAGGGGGCAATCAATACTTTGTTAACAATCCCCCCCCCTATTTTGCCGTATTCAGAACATATTTTGCTGCGTTTGTAGCCGGTTCTACGATATCATCATGGAATACCACAGGGAAAATATCCGTTATATCAGAATTTTTAACAACACAAGGGGTATCTGGTGTTAAATCTGTTTTTACATCATTTGAACATCTTATTTCTTTATTCGGACCATTAAATCCATTCACATCAATATATAAACCACAATCATTGTTTATTAAATCTATATAACCAGTTGTTTCATATACGTCGCCTAAGGTATCTGTATATGTTGTAGGATAACCTTTAAATGCATCAGTTAAAGATATTCCAATAGGTAATTCACATTTATGTGGTCCGCCAAAATATAAAATAGTACCATCAGCCATTTGATAAGAAGGAGTTAATCTCGAACTATTATGATAAAATGGGAATTCAATATTATAATCATTTATATCCAAGATATAACTTGTAGAACTTTTAATAAATTTACCGCCTTTTAAAGAACCATTGATCAATGAACATATTGATTTATTTACATCAGGTGTATATATTGCAACATCAGAAGCTGTAAAGTTATCCCCAAGTATATATTGACAAGCTATATCTCCTCTCCAATTGATTAGTTCCAGATTTGAAAAATCCCAATCATAATTGGCTTTATTCATTCTTACTGCCTGATTAAGGGTTGAAAGAGTTTTCTTAAATTGAGCCCTGTTTCTCAAACCTTTAATATTTGCCATAAGTGCCGGTATTGTCATTGCCGCAACTACGCCGATTACGCCGATTGTAATCAGTACTTCGGCTAATGTAAATGCTGATTTTTTAAAGTGGATAAGTTGATAAGTAGATGAGTTGATAAGTTCTTTACGGTTATTAATCCCCCCGTCATTGCGAGGAGCGAAGCGACGTGGCAATCCAGAAAAATTATTGTCACCCTGAACTTGTTTCAGGGTCTGCCTTTTAATAGATTTTGAATCACCGAGTAGGAACAGAAAATTACGTTTCGCAAGCTCAACTAATTTTCTAGTCAGTTCAGAATGACAGAAAAGACTGGATTGCTTCGTCGGACTTACGTCCTCCTCGCAATGACGTAACTCGTCATTCTGAGGGAACAACGTGACCGAAGAATCTTTTAATGTTTTCCCTAACGGGTAGTCACACCCTGCGACTCGCTGGTGCTCCCTGCACGCAGTCTCGCAAAACTCGTTCCTCGTTTGCTCGAACTTGTGTCTCCCGCCTTTGTATACCTCGCTATGCTCGTTAACAACGGCTACCTCTCCCCTACGGAGAGGTTGAACGTTTTTGTCACCACAAGGGGTGAGAGAACTACATTTACCCCACCCCGTTCGACGAGTACCTTCTGCGAGATTAAAACCTTTTCTTTTCATTTTGTATCCTTTCATTGTTGAGTACGCCATGTTTCCATATGGAAACATGTACTAAAAAGTATAATACTATATTTAAATTATTGCAACCCTTATTGAGGAATAATGGATAAGGATAAGGAATATCGTGTTTATTTTGGTAAATCTTTGCGTGAACTGAGGATAAAAACCGGCAAAAGTTTGCGTATGTTTGCATATGAGTATGATATTCCATGTGCGACGTTAAGCCGGATAGAAAACGGAACACGAAATGCTCAATTGACAATTCTCAAAAAGATTTCCGAAGGGTTTGGTATGTCATTTGGAAATTTTATTTCTGCAATTGAGAAAAATATGCCTATTATTACTCTTAAAGATGAATGAAAAATTTTATAGTATTGTCATTCTGTGACTTTAGCCGAAGAATCTCATAAAATTTAAATATTATGAGATTTTCGTAAACGCTCAGGAGTGTCCATTTTATGTAACTAATTGTTTGACATGTACAAGGAGGACGATTAGTGCAGGTAAACTCTAGTATCTTTGTATGAAATTTGTCGATTTTTCTTGAAAATCGTTATTCTAATTTATATTATAGATGTGTTATGTCGGACATAGATTCATTTAAAGAATTAAAAGAAACATTAGTCGCACAAAAGCATTCTCCGGAGGATATTGAACTTGTAGAGAAGGCATATAAATTTGCCAAAAAAACACATGAAGGTCAGTTTAGAGTATCCGGTGAACCTTATATTATCCACCCTGTTGAAGTTGCAAAAATCCTTGCCGGACTTGAAGTTGATACAAATACTATAATTGCGGCATTTTTGCATGATATTTTAGAAGATACTGATACTCCGGCGGAAAAAATAAAAGAGCTTTTTGGAGATGATGTTTTAAATCTTGTGCAAGGGGTTACAAAGCTTGGAAAATTAAAGTTTAAATCGAAAGAAGAACGTCAGGCAGAAAATTTTAGACGATTATTCATCGCAATGGCAAATGATATCAGGGTTATATTTTTGAAGCTTGCAGACAGACTTCACAATATGCGTACTCTGAATTTTATGTCCGAAGAAAAGCAGAAAAAAATTGCTCAGGAAACTTTAGATATTTTTGCTCCATTAGCAAATCGTTTAGGGATTTATAAAATAAAAGCCGAATTAGAAGATTTATCCTTGCGGTATTTGGATCCGGAAAAATATTATGAAATAGCTCATTTAGTTGCACAAACAAAAGCTGATAGAGAACTTACCGTTAATATGCTTATCGATAAAATTTCAAAAGATGTCAAAAAAAACGGTATAAATGCTCAAATTACAGGCAGAGCAAAACATTATTACAGTATTTATGCAAAAATGAAACGTCAAAATATTACGTTTAATGATTTGTATGATATTACGGCTGTGCGCGTGATAGTGGATTCTGTTCGTGAATGTTACGAGGTTTTAGGGTTAATTCACTCTCAATTCAAGCCAATTCCCGGAAGATTTAAAGACTATATTGCAATGCCTAAAGGTAATATGTATCAATCTTTACACACGTCTGTTATTGGTCCTCGTTCAAAACCTTTGGAGGTACAAATTAGAACCTGGGAAATGCATCAGGTTGCTGAATACGGGGTTGCGGCACATTGGAGATACAAAGAAAAAGGTTCACAAAAAGCCGATAATGCTTCAGATTTGAAATTCTCCTGGATGCATAAACTCGTTGAATACGAAAAAGACATGAAAAATGCGCAGGATTATGTCAAAAGCGTAAAATTGGACTTATTTTCAGATCAAGTATTTGCCTTCACTCCGGGCGGAGATGTATTAGATTTGCCAAAAGATGCAACTCCTGTTGATTTTTCATACAGAATTCACTCAGATGTCGGGCATAAAACAGTCGGAGCACTTGTTAACGGCAGAATTGTTCCGCTAAATACAAAATTAAATAATGGTGATATTGTTGAAATTTTAACATCAAAAACTCCGTCCCCGCGGTTAGATTGGTTAACGTTTGTTGTAACAAAGCAGGCTTCCCAAAAAATAAAACAATGGTTTAAAAAGAATAATCGCGAAGAACATGTCAAAATCGGCAAAGCTAATTTGGAACACGAATTAACTAAAGCCGTTTTTGATGATTATATTAAACAGGGAGAATTTGATACTGTAGCAAAAACAATGAATTATCAATCCGCTGAGGATTTGTTTGCTGCGGTTGGTTACGGTGAAACTACTTCCAATAAGGTTATAAATAAACTTAAAAAACCGGTTGAAAAAAATCCGGAAGATGCTTTTAGAACTTCAACCAGAAAAGGTTCTAAAAAAGATATAATCGGTTTGGAAGGCTTGATGTATTCATTTGCAATGTGTTGTTCCCCGATTCCCGGTGAGCCGATAGTAGGAGTTGTTACAAGGTCTAAAGGGGTATCTGTTCACAGAGCTGATTGCAAAACTCTTGAAACTATTCCGCACGAAAGATTAATGGATATAAAATGGGCAGGTGTAAATACAAATAAAACTTATAATACAACAATACGTATTGAAACTGCTGAAAAACAAGGGCTTTTGAAAGATGTAATTTCAGCAATATCCGATAATAATACAAATATTGTTAATGCAAATATTAAAACTAAAAATCACGTCGGTATTATAGAAATTGGTTTGGAGCTTGATAATATCGATACCTTAAAAAAAGTTATTGCCTGTATACAATCATTGCCTGATGTTTACAGTGTAAAACGAATTCAAACTTCTTCGAATTTATTGAAGAAAGGCCCTTCAAATAAATCTCAAAATAAATATAAGCAAAATGATAAAACTAAAAAAACAAAAGGAGCATAAAGATTATGGCAATTCCGTTTTTAACCCCTGATATAATTTGGCAAGTTTATTATTATATTGCAATTTTTGCAACTGCATTATTTGTTATAAAATTGACAATTTTTGCTGTCTTAGGCGGTGATAGTGAAGTTTTTGCGGATTTTAATACAGAAACCGATACTGATTGTTCGTTTAATTTTATATCAATTCAGTCAGTAATTTCATTTTTTATGGGTTTTGGCTGGATGGGATATGCCGGTTTAATGCAAATTGGTTTTAGACAATTCCAAAACTTTATAATTGCATTTATGGTTGGTTTTATTTTTATGTTTGTTTCTGCAGCTTTGATGTTTTTGACTAAGAAGCTTGAAAAAAATGTTAAAAAGGATAAAACAAAAGCCTTGAATAAACTTGGCAGAGCGTATACAAGTTTCAGTCCTCACACGTCAGGTCAGGTTGAGATAGAAATAAACGGACAATTATCAGTTGTTGCGGCAATGAATGATACGGATAGTCATATCAATTCATTCGATCCCGTAAAAGTAGTAAAGGTTGCGAATGACCTTTTATATATAGAAAAATATAAGAAAATAAGAAAATAAGAATAAAAAGAAAAGGAGAGCGAAATGTTTGGATTAATGATTGCAGCGGCATTAGTATTGATTTCAGTATTTGTTTTTATTGCAAATCAATACAAAAGATGTCCATCAAACAAAATTATTGTAGTTTACGGTAAGACAGGCGGAGAAAAAACTGCAAAATGTGTTCATGGCGGTGGTACATTTATTATCCCGTTAATTCAGGATTATGGGGTATTATCACTTGAACCTATGACAACAGATATTGATTTAAAAGGTGCATTATCAAAAGGTAATATTCGTGTTGCAGTACCTTCAACATTTACATTTGGTATTTCAACAGAACCTACTATTATGATTAATGCGGCAGAACGTCTTTTAGGTTTAAGTAAAAATGATGTTATAACTCAAGCAAGTGATATTATTTTGGGTCAATTACGTCTTGCAATTGCAACATTGACGATTGAAGAAATTAACCAGGATAGAGAAAAATTCTTAGAACAAATTAACGCAAACGTTAATACTGAGCTTAACAAAATTGGTTTAGAAATTATTAACGTAAACATCAAAGATATTACAGATGAATCCGGATATATTGATGCTATCGGTAAAAAGGCAGCAGCAGAAGCTATTAACAAAGCGAAGGTTGAAGTTGCTCAACAAGAAAAACTTGGTGCGGTTGGTGAAGCCTCAGCAAATAGAGAAAAAGAAGTTCAAGTTGCAGAACAAGAAGCTCAAACTCAAATTGGTAAAACCAATGCAGATAAAGAACAACGTATTAAAACTGCTGAACTCGAAGCTCAAGCAGTAGAAGGGGAAAACGTATCAAAAGCAAATATAGCAGAATATAACGCAACTTTAGCGGTAAAACAAGCAAGTGCATTTAAAGAAGGTGAAGTTGCAAAAGCAAATGCTCAACGTGACGTCTTGCTTGCACAAAAAGAACAAGAAGAAGCAAAATTGAAAAAAGAAGAACTTGCAAGACAAGAAGTTGAAAAATTAAAAATACAAGTTCAAGCTGACGCAGAAGCTGAAAAGGCAAGAAGAATTGCTCTTGGGGAAGCTGATGCAATAAAAGCAAAATACTTTGCTGAAGCGGAAGGTGTAAAAGCTGTATTGGAAGCAAAAGCAAAAGGTTATCAAGATTTGGTTAAAATCTCAAATAATCGTCCTGAAATTGCAACAAGCTTTTTAATGATTGAAAAAATTGAAAAAATAGTTGAAAAACAAGTTGACGCAATTAAGAATATTAAATTTGATAAAATTACAGTTTGGGACGGTGGAACAGGTTCTGCTAACGGCTCAACAACTGCTAATTTTATGAAAGATTTAATTAAAGCTCTACCTGCAATGCATGATTTAGCAGGACAAGCAGGTATCGAACTTCCTCAAATCTTGGGTAAAGTTGACACCGGAAATGGCGAAGAAAAAGAAGAAGCTTCTAAATAGTAAGGATAATGAATAATCAAAAAGGGCGATTTCAAAAATTTGAAATCGCCCTTTTTTAGTTAGTATAATTTATCCAGTTTACATCTTTTCAAAATAGAGTCTTTAGTGTATACTTTTATTACTTGTAAAATAAGGAGAGAAAATTGGGTTATAAAATACTTTCTAAAAAAGAGATTTGTCCTAATCAATATGAAATAACCATTGATGCACCATTTGTTGTAAGAAATGCACAGGCAGGACAATTTATAATATTCAGGGTTGAAGAAGAAGGTGAAAGAGTACCTTTAACTATTGCTGATGTTGATAAAGAAAAAGGATTGTTAACGTTAGTATTTATGGCTGTTGGGTATTCAACCAAAAAACTTGCTCAGCTTGAAATTGGAGATGAACTTGTTGATATTGTCGGGCCTTTAGGTAAACCAACCGAAATTAAAAAATACGGAACAGTAGTTTGTGTTGCAGGCGGTTATGGTGCAGCTCCTTGTTACTTAATTTCAAAAGCTTTCAAAGAAGCAGGTAATAAGGTTTATATGATAGCCGGAGCAAGGACAAAAGAGCTTCTTTTCTGGGAAGATAAAATGAAAGAAGCTTGCACTGAATTGTTCTTGACAACTGATGATGGCTCATATGGTATAAAAGGTTATGGTACGACTGTGTTATCAGATATTATTTCAAGAGAAAAAGTCGATTATGTAATTGCGGTAGGCCCTATGCCTATGATGCGTGCAGTTGCGGGATTGACAAGGGATAAAGGTATTTATACGGAAGCGAGCATGAATCCGATAATGGTTGATGGTACAGGCATGTGCGGAGCTTGCAGGGTTACTGTAGGCGGGGAAACGAAGTTCGCCTGTGTTGACGGCCCTGATTTTGATGCTCACAAGATTGATTTTGATGAGGTAATAAACCGTACAAGAATTTACAAAGATCAAGAACGCAAAAGATGCGAAAGTTGTAATTTAATAAAACAGGCAGGTAAGTAAGATAGGAGAGTTGTAAAGTATGGGTAAAAATGATATTCCGGTATGTCCGTTAGTAAGTATTGGTTCAGGTATTGATATGGTATGCAGCCAAACCAAATGTGCTTGGTATGTTCCAAGTGTTCAAAAATGTTCTATGTATTTGTTGGCTTATAATGCATTATTAGAAGCTAATCAAAAGCAAAAAGCAAAACAAGGATAAAACTTCTCAAGCAAAAAGGGGTTACAATTTAATATGAAAATTGCATTGTGCGTAAAACAAGTCCCTGATACGACTGATATCAGGTGGACTGAGAATAACACTATTCAAAGAGAAGGTGTAGAAAGTGTTATAAATCCTTATGATGTGTATGCATGTGAATTTGCATTGAAATTAAAGGAAAAATTAAGTAATAATGCTGAAATAACAGTATTTACTATGGCACCTCCGCAGGGAGAAGATATGCTTCGAAAAGTAATGGCTTTGGGGTGCGATAATGCGGTTTTAATTTCTGATAGAAAGTTTTCGGGTGCAGACACTTATGCCACAGGATTGACGATTTCAACCGCAATAAAGAAAATGCTGCCTGATTTTGATTTGATTGTTTGCGGACAATTTGCAGTAGATGGTGACACCGCGCAAACCGGTCCAAGTATTGCAAATTTTCTTGATATTCCTCAGGTTACTTATGTCACTGATTTTACAGATTTTGGAGAAAAAACATTGACCCTTAACAGAGTAATGGAGGACGGTATTGAAACTGTAGAGACGGAGCTTCCTGCTTTAGTTTGCGTAATGACACAATCTTTTGAACCTAAAAGGCCGTTAATTGGTGGTATAATAGAGGCTTCAAAAAAAGATGTAAAAATTTGTACATTGGCGGATTTGGGTTTAGAACCTGAAAAAGTCGGATTAAGAGGGTCACCTACCTACGTAAGCAGAGCTTTTCGAAATATTTCTACTCACAATGCCGAAAAATTCAAACTTGGTGTGAGGGAAAGTGTTGATTTGTTAAAAGAAAGATTGAATTTATAGTACCCTCTACCTGCGGAAAGGTTAGAATTTCTTATCGAACATAGTGAGCTTAGAAATTCGGGTGAGGGTACAATAAGTGGAGATAAGTTAAAATGCCAAATGAAAATAATTCAGGAATATTGATATACGCACAATTGACACGCGAATGCTATGTTCATACTGTGTTTTTTGAACTTTTGAATAAAGCAAAAGAGCTTGCTCAAAAACTTGGCGGGGTTGACGTTAATGCGGTTGTTTTTACTGTTCCCGGGCAAATTGAATGTTTTAAAGAAGCTTTCAGAAATATGGGTGTAAACAAGGTTTATTACTATGAAAACGAGATATTCAAAGATTATTCAACAGAATATTATTCAAAACTGATAGTTGAATTAGTAAAAAATACAAAACCTGAAATTATGTTGATTGGGGCGACAAATCAGGGCAGAGATCTTGCTCCGCGCGTATCGGGTGCACTGCATACGGGCTTGACAGCGGATTGTACCGGACTTGATATTAATGAAAAAGGCCTTCTCGCGGCAACTCGACCGACATTTGGCGGACAATTAATGGCAACAATTTTGTGTAAAAATTATCCTCAAATGGCGACAATAAGACCTAATGTATTTAAAGTTAATCCTGAAAATAATTATGCGGAAACTGAATTTATATCTTGCAGTGCTAATTTAGCGGAGATAAAAAATAGAGTTAAATTGAAAGAATTTAAAAAAATTATCGAAAATGAAATAAATGAACTTGATTCCGCGGAAATTATTGTT
This sequence comes from bacterium, assembly GCA_017467605.1. Lineage (GTDB taxonomy): Bacteria > Cyanobacteriota > Vampirovibrionia > Gastranaerophilales > Gastranaerophilaceae > Zag111. The sequence goes on from JAFUSQ010000041.1 coordinate 17,815, forward strand.
GCAGGCGGAAAAGGTTTGAAAAATGAAAAAGGTTTCGAGCTATTAAAACGTTTTGCGGATAAAATTGGCGGTGTTATCGGAGCAACCAGAGTTGCGGTAGAAATGGGGTTAGCTCCTGTTTCTGCACAAATCGGTCAGACAGGAAAAACTGTTCACCCGAAAATTTATATAGCTTGCGGAATATCGGGGGCAGTTCAGCACACAATAGGAATGGAGGGTTCTGAGCATATAATTGCTATAAACAATGATGAAAATGCTCCTATATTTGATATTGCGGATACCGGAATTGTCGGAGATTTCTTCGAAATTGCAGAAGAATTTTTGAAGGGGTAAAATTAACCTATTCTGTCTCTCAGAGTGGTAAGTCATGTCATTGCTTGACATGTACAACATTGACTTGTAAAACTACGACGTCAATTTAAGACTTTTGTATAGATAAATAATATTTTTTTCGTTATTCAGGGAATTTATAATCTCAGATTTCATTTCTTCGTAAGGTATTTCATTAAATACAAACAGTTCATAAACATCTACCTCGAGAGCATTTGCGATGGCATTAAGATTTTCGGCAGTCGGATAATTCCTGCCGTTTTCAATTTTACTGATATTTTTTGTGTCTATTCCAACAATTTCGGCTAACTGATCTTGAGTCATTTTTCTGTTTTTTCTTAAATCTTGAATTCTTTTACCCAAATTGCATTTTAAAGACATCTTCTGCACCTCCATCTTGATGATGTTTGATAAACGGGTAAATTAAACTATTTGCTAAATCTATATTTTAAATTTATATGTCTAATAGATTGACTAAACTCTATTTATAGGATATAATTATAATATAAATCTATATAATAAACGGAGGTATAAAAATGAAAAAAGGTTTTAATCTTGTAGAGGGTCCTCACCAGACAGTGTGGGGTAAATATCGTTCCCTCGCCCCTTGTGGTGACAAAGACGTTCAACCTCTCCGTGGGGGAGAGGTCGAGTTACGTCATTGCGAGGAGGACGTAAGTCCGACGAAGCAATCCAGTCTTTTCTGTCATTCCGAACTTGTTTCGGAATCTGCTTCAAAAAAGACCCTGAAACGAGTTCAGGGTGACAGGGGTAAATATAATTCCCTCACCCCTTGTGGTGACAACGTTTGTTCCCTCGCCCCACGGGAGAGGGTAAGGGAGAGGGGGCAATCTGGATTGCCACGTCGCTTCGCTCCTCGCAATGACAGAAGAATTAATAACCATAAAGAACTTATCAACTCATCTACTTATCAACTTATCCACTTTAAGAAAGCAGCTTTTACATTGGCCGAGGTCCTAATAACAATCGGTGTAATTGGCGTAGTCGCAGCCATGACAATACCGAGTCTTATGCAAGGAATCGGCGAACGAAGCAATTCCGAAAAAGAAGCTAATACTGCTCAAAAGATTACAAGGTCAATGGATTTGATGAGAGCAGACGGAAAATTAGAAAGAACTTACGAATCAACAGATGCTTTCGTTGATGAATTAGCTAAGTATTTAAAA
>JAFUSQ010000042.1 GCA_017467605.1 bacterium
AATTATCAGACGGAACATTAATTGCAGTAAATTTAAATGAATATAACTATAAAGGCTATTCTATAATGAATACTATTTCTGCTTATATTGATGTAAACGGAACTTCAAAACCAAATAAAAATACGACTTGTGATGATTTATTGGGATTTGATGAAGGCGGTCAAGAAAACCCATGTATTGTAAAAAATAAAGATATAAATGACATATTTCAGGTTGGAATGTATAATTCAACAGTAATTCCATATGATAACGCAGGTGCATACGTATTGAATACTGCAAAATAAATATAAAATAGTTTTATGCTTGATTTTGTATATTTATCTGTTATGATGGGTGTGCGAGATTGATAACAGGTATCGTCAAGCGATAGTTTTTCATAATGAGCATGCGAATTATAGAAAAACATTGTCTTGAACTTGTTTCAGACTCTCGATATAAGGTAAATATGGCGGGTATCGTCAAGTGGTCAAGACCTCGGATTGTGGTTCCGATATGCGTGGGTTCGAATCCCACTACCCGCCCCATATATAAGACAGTTTTTTATTTGGTGCGTATAAACGCACCCTACATAACGTACTTGGTTACGGAGCACCTTTGCAGATTACATATTATTTCAAAGGTACATTTGAGCGTATGTACCTAAATCCATTAGTACATAATTTTTTATTTGAAGTACAAACTATTCCGTTTTCTATATATAATGACTCTGCTGAGTTAGATGTAATTTTATGTTTTCCAATTGCGCAAATTTTTTTGTTTTTTGTACACAAAACAGAATTTGCAACAATCTCTATTGGAGTTGTAGAACGCATGTAAGTAAAACCATTAGTACAAGTTTTACGGTTAAATGAACAAACTATTCCATCTGAAGTATATAGCGGTTTATTTGTAGACGTCATAGAATGCTGCCCAACTGTACACATTTTTTTGTTTGGGGAACATATAACAAACATCTTATTATCTTGATTACTATCTGTTAAATTATCAATATTATTATTTTGTCCAAAAGCCGGTAAACAGAGTACAATCATTAAAATTATTATAAAATATTGTTTCATCAAATTTCTCCTTTTATGTTCTTATAATATAAGAAAGTACTTTTCTTTTCAAAAATTGCTTTATTGTTGCAAAATTACATAATTACACTGTGTAAGTTCAAATACATATTAGACTAAAACGAACTTTTTTAGTGAGTAGGGTGCGTTTATACGCACCATTAATTACAGAAGTCTACTCTTCCAACTTTTTGTTAGATTATAATTCCCATTTTCTTGAAGTATGAAGCACTCTTAATACATAAATATTATTTTCTCTTACTTGATACGGAACAATATACGGATATTTTGATATAACTAATTCTCTTGTTCGCAGAACCCTGCCAGCTCTACCAATTGAGGGGTTGTCTGTTAATCGTTCTATGCTCTCTAGTATGTGCCTGACAACTTCCTGAGCTGCTTCAAAATTATCACAACATATGTATTGTTTTATGGCTCGCAAATCCTCTTGTGCAGGAATAGTAAATATTATTTCTTTTACCATTTTATTTTAATTTCCATTCCTCTTTAATATTTTCAAGCAAGACAACCTTGCCTTCATCTACAGCTTTTAATCCTTCTTGTATAGCTTTAATTTGCCATGATTCAAGTTCTAAGTATCTTTCAATAGCATCTTGAGCCAAAAATGCTTTAGTTCTGCCTGTTGCATCAGCAAGCTTTTGAAGTCTTTCTTTGGTTCCTTTAGGTAGTCTTAAAGAAAATTGTTCTGCCATAAACTGCTCCTTGTATTACACTTAATTACATTATAATACATTGCAATACATTTTTCAAGTTTAATTATACTGTAAAAACTCTTTAACTTGTTCAATCATTTCTTCATAGTACAAACAAAGGCGCGCAAATTTAACGAAAATTATAAGAAAATGAATAAATTAATATATAAAATTTCAGATGACAGTGCAAAGGTAGAATATTTTAAACTTGTATTTGAAGCTTTAACAACTCCAAGCGCACGGGAAAAACTGCACTCGTTACTTCTGGGCTTGGACTTAAAATAATATAATTTACTTGCAAAAAAATTTTTAATACAATATTATATTTTCAGTAAGGTATTTATTTTTTAGTTCTTAATTGAACAGTTATCATCGGTATGAAACTTTATGCGTAATACCCCTTACAGAAGGGATTTTTGTGGAAAATGGAATAGCGCAAGAGGGGCAAAAGCCTTTAGTCAGCCCATGGTTAATTACTATTCCTCTGGTAACGGCAGCTTTTTTATTTGCATTAAATGAAACTATTGCAAATGTTGCCCTGCCATATATTGCAGGAACAATTTCTATAAGCCGAAATGAATCTACATGGATTGTTACAAGTTATCTTGTGGCAAGTTCTGTTGTAATTCCTGCTATCGGCTATTTTTGCAGAGTTTTTGGTAGAAAAAGATACTTTATATTTAGTATTCTTTTGTTTACTATTGCATCATTAATGTGCGGACTTTCACGTTCAATGCCAATGGTTATTTTATCCAGATTTTTGCAGGGAATCGGCGGTGGTGCAATATTACCTTTAGTTCAAGCTATTATGATGGAAATATTTCCTCAGGAAGAATGGGGGAAAGCAATGTCTTTGTACGGTTTTGCTTTTGTAATTGCCCCTATCTTAGGTCCTGTAATCGGAGGGTGGCTGACTGAGAATTGGTCTTGGCCCTGGATTTTTCTTATCAATGCCCCGATAGGACTTGTTTGCGCAATCTCTTTAAGTAAACTTATTAAAGACCCTCCTTATGCCAAAAAGCAAAAAGGTGCAAAAATGGACTTTTTCGGCTTTGGAATGCTGGTTATTTGGATTTTACTGTTACAAATAGTTTTAGACAAAGGAAATGATGCAGGTTGGTTTGATGCAAGCTGGATTTGCTGGCTTATGGGGATTTCAACAAGCGCAGGAATAATATTCTTTTACACTCAATTTAAAAATAAAAAAGATCCTTTACTTAATTTGAGATTACTAAAAGATTTAAATTTTTTATTTGGAACATTGATTCAAATGGTGCTTTTGTTTGTTCTAATCGCGTCTGCAATGTTATTACCTTCTATGCTTCAAGGATTGCTTGGTTATACGGCATTTTTAGGAGGAGTTTCAATGCTGCCGAGAGGTCTTGGAAGTTTAGCTGGACTTTTAATTTTAGTCATATTCACAGGAAAAGTTCCTGAAAAAATATCTTGTTTGATAGGTTTGATATTAATTGGTATGGGAGGATTTTTGTTCGGGTTATTAAATATGCAAATTTCACTTTCAAATATTTTTATCCCGAACTTTTTATACGGAGTTGGTATGGTTATGTCTATGACTCCCGTAATCAACCTTTCATGTGCAACTTTAAAAAAAGAAGACTTGACAATGGGAAGTTCGCTGCAAAATCTGATGAAAAATTTGGGAGCATCATTTGGGACATCTATTGCAACAACTTGTATTTCAAGATATTCACAAGTTCATCAAAATATGATGGTCGGATATTTAAATGATTTAAATCCTGTATTCTCACAACGAGTCCAAGAGGCTGCGAATTATATGGCGCAGTATACCGACTATTCAACAGCTCATTACATGGCACTAAAACAAATGCATTTTTCATTACTGGAACAATCAACTTTATGGGCATTCATTGATACATTCAGAATATTTGCTCTTGCAAGCTTTATAATCATTCCGCTTCTTTTATTGATGAAAGAAAAAACTAAAAAAAATATATAAATATTTATTCATCAAATAATGCACAAATCATTCTGTGAGCCAAACGAATTTTTTGACTTGGGGCATTTATTATTAGTCTGTTTATATCTTCTATTAATTCCTTGTCGGTAGACATTTGTGAAAATTTAAACAAAGTTTCCGGCTGAACATTTAGTATTTGTATCATTTTTTCAAGATTTTCTTCCTTAGGAAAATGTTTGCCAGCAATCATTCGGCTGATACTTTGAGGATCTATATCCAGTTTAGAAGCAAGTTCGCATTGTTTCATTTTATTAATTTTAAGTAATTCTTCAAGTCTTTTGCCAAACAATTCTCTTAATTTCGCCATAAATGCTCCTATTTAGACATGTTACTACATCTAATTTGTAAATACATAGAGTGGTATGTTGACAAAAACATAATAAACATGTTATTGTACTACATGTTATTTTCAAAAACTAAACATGTTACTACAAAAGGAGGGAAAAATGAAACAGATGAAAGATTTTAAAATAGGGTTTACTCTTGCGGAGGTGCTTATAACTCTTGGAATTATAGGAGTAGTCGCAGCAATGACTATTCCAACGCTTATGGCAAACATAAAGGGAATGAGAAATAGGGCGCAATTTAAGAAAACTCTTTCAACACTTAATCAAGCAGTAAGAATGAACAAAGCCAATTACGGCTGGGATTTTTCCACAATTGATGAAGACGATAACTATTGTGAAGCTTACAGTAATCCTGAAGTTGACAGAACATTTTGTGCAATATGGTATGGAAATATGACCGGAGTAAGAAGTATTGAGCAATATGAGGTAATAAATGAAAGTAAAATAACTAACCCTGCAACTACATTTCATCAACTTGCAGATGGCACGGTTGTAGCACATGATGGTTGGCTGTCCGGAACCGGAGGTAATACTTTGCCTATTGGTAAAACTTTATCAAGTATGCTTAGTAATATTTTTGAAGATGATGATAACCGTCATTTTTCTTGGTACATAGGTTTTATAGATGTTAATGGAGAACTTGGGCCAAACAAATTTGTTGAATGTTCCGGAGATACGAAAACTGCATTAGATCCCGAAAAACCTTGTGTTGTTAAAAATTCTGATATAACTGATATATTCCCTGTAATATTTCATGATGATGTAATTGAACCTGTAACAAACGCTGCAAAATATGTTCTGAATACTGCAAAATAGAGGTAAATTTACTGTCGGTACAGCAATGCCGACCTACATTACTACCCTCTCCCATTGGGAGAGGGAGTGTTGACAGTTCCTCCCCGGCGGGGGAGGTTAGGTGGGGTACATTATTTGTCATTCTGAACTTGATTCAGAATCTATTTCAAAACAGACTGGATTGCTTCGGTCGTTCCTCCCTCGCAATGACATTTACGATTTATTAATATGTGCTTCAGCACCGTATTGGACTTAACGGTCTTATCGGTCTTAACGGACTTTGGACAATATTGAGATTCTTCGCTCACTTCCGTTCCCTCTAAATGACAACTTTATTCTGCCCCGATTGAGGAAGCGGCACGAAGTGCCAAAGGGGAATTATCCCGTAGGGAAATGGGAAATAAGTAATAAGAGCGATAAGACCGTTAAATACTTATTACCCTATTACCTTATTAACTTACCATATTTATGCTAAAATGTATCTGAAAAAGAGGGATATATGTTTGACAGAAAAAAAGTGTTGGGGTGTATTTTAGGTCTTATTTTAATAGCTTGCGCTATTTGGGCAAGAATCTTATATGTTGGAACTGACCTTTGGTATGATGAAGCATGTTCTTGGTTTACAGCCAAACAAAGTTTTCCTTTTGGAATTATGGATAATCTTTTACACAGAGATTTACAACATACTCCGTTATACTTTTTTGTACTTCATTTTTGGATAAAAATGTTTGGCAATAGCGAGATTGCAATGAAATCTTTGTCTGTAATTTTCGGAATTTTAACCGTTCCCCTTGTTTATATAACCTCTAAAAAAATATTTGATAAATTTATTTCTATAAGTGCTGCCATTATCGCTTCAATCAGCCCGTTACTTATTTATTTTGCAGCTGAAGTCAGAATGTACCCTATAGTTGTATTTCTTGTTTTGTTATCTCTTAATTATTTAATAGATTTTGAACAAAAAAGAGATAATAAATCTTTAATAAAACTTGTTATTGTAAATCTATTAATCCCTTACACATTGGTTGGCGGAATTTTTTACAATATATCTCTGGCAATTTGCTATGGGAAATATTTATGTAAAGAGCACAAAGATGTTTTAAAAAAATACTTAAAATCTGTTATATCGGAATTTATTTTACTTATTCCATATTTTATTTTAATAGGTTACTACGCAAAAATGCGTTGGTTATTTGTATTAAAACACGAAGGGGCATTGAATTTTGTACATATTGTTGATTTAATAAGAAACTTTTTTGCAATCGAACTTGTTAAAAACATATATTGGCCGTCAAATGATCCATATACAATGAATTTTATTTTCACTTTACTCGTTGTTGTGCCTGTTGTGTATTTTTTATACGGATTAATTTCAGGATACAAAAAATCCGATAAATTCATAAAAGTTCTTTATAATTTATTTATTTTAAGTTTTGTTTTTTCGATTATTAGTGCACTTTTGCAAATTAATGTTTTTACAGTGAGATATATTTTATATCTTCTTCCTCCTTTTATAATATTATCTGTTGCAGGACTTTATAAAAATCTGAATAAAAAACATTTTATAGGATTTATAGCATTTTTCACAATCGGTTCAATTTATTCAAATTATCAATATTACAAAATCGAAAAACCGCTAAAAACTATGGCATTTAAAACTGTCAAGATAGAATCCGACAGACTTGGGTTAACTCCTGATGATATTATTATAATGCCGTTTGGTTCAGATGCACCTTATTATTTTAGGAAATTAAGCGACCCGAGAGTCTTAGATTTTGATTTACATAAAGAATTACGAAATCCGTACAATGATAAATTCTATGATAAAGATCAACAAAAATTAATGGATAAAAAAGATAAATACAGTTTAATTTTTGACAGAATTTTTGATGATAACAGTTTTTCTAAAACTCATCTTGAATATTTTATAAATAACATTAACAGAACAGTAGACTCAGGACATTACGTTTTAATAGCTTTATACGGCTCTGATGCAAATGCAATAGTAACAGTTGATAATATGCGCAAATCAATAAAAAGTCCGGCAGATGTAAAAAATAACATAACAATTATATTACTGCAAAAATATCTATTGGATATAAGAGTTATGCTTGATGTGGATTTCAACTTCTTAGGAACATATACAAAAGATAACTACACATTTCTGCTATTCCAAAAAAAATAATTATTCCTAAATATGAATGATGATTTTCTTTGCAAAATTATTATAATAATTTTGTATGAAAAAAATATTTGCTGTAATTTTTATTTTAATATCTGTTTCTTGTTGTTTTGCACAAGAAAGCGATACAAATTGGCAAAAAGTTGCGGAGAACAACTATATAAATCCTGATGGCATAGTAAATATTGAGAATTTTAAATATTCTTTTTTACTAAAGGCTTATAATAAAGGGCAATATGAGCCAATGTACGGTAAAAAAATATGGTACACATTGAGTCAATACACTCTTGATTGTTCTGAAAAAACCTATAAAATCGGAGTAATTGATTCTTACGGTTACGAAGATAATTTTATAAATGGGGATTACAACAGATATGCAGATTTTCAACCTATAGTTCAGGGCTCTGCAGTTGGAGAAGTTGCAAAATTCTTATGTAAATAAAGGTGCAAATTTCCTGACTTCCACGTTCCGTTTCTGTTTGACAAGGAAATTTGCACCGTAAAATTACCCTATTTAGAAAAATATTTATATTATGCAGCTACATCTAATTTTTGTCCGACAACCGTTTCTTGTTGTTTTGGTTCTGCCGGTTCAGGCTTAGTTTCTGCAACGACCTTTGTATCTGCAGATTTTTGAGAAATTTCAACTGTATCAGTTTCCGGAGATTTTTCCAATTTTAAATCAGCAATATTCGGTAATTCTTTTGTTATAAAATCCTCTAACGGAATTTGACGAACTCCGTTTTTATCCCCAACAAGAGTAACAATACCGTCTTTTTTAGTTGCCGTAACAGCTTCTCCATCTTTTGTCATATACTTAATAGTTGTAAACGGCTGCAAAGGCTGCGTTTGAGTAACTGCATCTACCATATATCTACCTACCTTTCTTTATAGTTTAGTTAATAACGGTGAAAATTTATAATTGATATAATATTAAATAATCTTTACATTTCTTCAATTTATTGATATGCTAAGAATATGATTGATTTAATGATTTTATACGTTTTGCTAAAGCACGATCTTACAATGTATGCTATACATAAACGTATTCAAGAGAATTTTTTGGCTTATACAAGTCCAAGTTTTGGGGCAATAAAACCATCTCTTGTCAGACTTGAAAAACAAGGGTGCATAAGTTCCTCAAAAATTATGTCTGACGGCGGAAAATTATCCGTATACTATTCAATCACAAAAGAAGGTCTTAGAGAGTTAAAAGCTTTACTATTAAAGCCGTTATCTTCAAATCCTTTACAATTTTTATCAGATGCCAGAGTTAAATTGTCCTGCATATCATTTTTAGATAAAGAAAGCAGCGAGGAAGTCTTTGAAAATATTAAATCAAATGCCCTAATGCATAAAGTTAATGCAGAAAAAATTTTAGCTGATGAATACACTCCGCTTACTTTTCATCAGAGAATTGTACTTGATAATACAATTTGTGAATATAAAAATTTCATATCAATGGTAGAAGGTTTAGAAAAAGATAATGCCGGCAATAGTAAATAGTGTTTTAGAAAATTCAATAGCCGAAGAACTTGAAATAGAAAAAGGTGACGAAATCCTTTCTGTTGATGGAATTAAAATGCTTGATATGATTGATTATAACTTTTATATGAAATCAGAATTAATAACTATTGAAATAAAAAAGAAAAATGGCGAAATTGAAGAATATGAGATAGAAAAAGATTATGATGAAGATTTGGGAATTGTATTTGAAAGTGCTGTTTTTGACAAAATTAAGCCTTGCTTAAATCATTGCATTTTCTGTTTTGTTGACCAGCAGCCAAAAGGTTTGCGAGATACCCTATACATTAAAGATGATGATTACCGCTTATCATATCTTCAAGGAACATACATTACTTTAACAAATTTAACGGATAAGGACAAAGAACGAATCCGCAAAATGCACTTAGGACCTTTTTATGTTTCTGTTCACACAACTAATCCCGAATTACGCGTAAAAATGCTGAGAAATCCCAATGCCGGTAAAGCTTTGGAAAATTTAGCCTGGTTCAGAAAAAATAAAATTCCGTTTCACGCTCAAATTGTTTTGTGCCCCGGAATAAATGACGGAAAAGAACTGGATAGAACTCTGTCAGATTTGGAAAAGTTAAAAAAAACAGTTCTATCCGTTGCTATTGTTCCTGTCGGAATTACTCAATTTAGGGGAGAAAACAACTTAAATAACCTAAAATCAGTTGATGAAAAATGCGCAAAAGAAACTTTAGAAATAGCTTCAAAATATAAAAGAGTTTGCTGTTCTGATGAATTTTTCCTGCTTGCAAATGAACCAATACCACCCGCAAAATATTATGGAAATTTCTGCCAGTTAGATGACGGTGTCGGTTCATTAAGATTAACTCTTGATGATTTTTATAAATTAAAACTTCCAAAAAAAATCTCCAAACCGTTTAAAATTGTTTTTGCCTGTTCTTATGCTGCCAAAAATATGCTTGATGAAATTTCAATAAAATTGAATAAAATCAAAAATTTAGAAGTTAAAATATGCCCGGTTAAATCAGAATATTGGGGTCAAGATATAACAGTTGCCGGTTTAATCACAACAGAAGATTTAATAAAAACCGTAAAAAATGAAATCTGTGATATTGTTGTAATCCCTTCAGTTATGCTTCGTCCGTATAGTGAAGATTTTCTTGACGGAAAAAATCTGGATTACGTAAAAGAACAATCCGGAAAGAAATTTTTTGTCCAACAAAATATATATTCATTAAAAGAAGTGGTAGAATTTATCTCTCAATTATAGAATTTTAAATCCTGCCAACTCGTCTAATGATACCCCAAATACTTCAGCAAGTTTAATGAAAGTCGGAAATCCTATAGTCTCTCTGCCTGTCTCAAGGCGGTTTACGTGTTCTCTTGTTCTGTCAATCAGTTCTGCAAGATATTCTTGAGAATAGTTATTTTTCTTTCTTAGTTTTCTTATATTCTGAGCCAGTATATCGTTATAATTATTCCCCTCTTGCATAATTTAAATTCTACATGTATAATGTAATTAATCTGTGATAAATACCGCACATAATAAAGGAGGATATATGAAAAATCCGGGATTTACATTAGCAGAAACACTAATAACAATAGGTATAATCGGAGTAGTTTCAGCTATGACAATACCGACACTCATTACTAAATATCAAAAATCTCAAGTTGAGACACGACTTAAACGATTTTATTCAATGATAAACCAAACCGTACGACTTTCTGCAGCAGAAAATGATGACGCAGACGGTTGGGTAACACTGAATGGAGAATATTCATACAACAAAAATCTGGAATGGTTAAAACAATATATATATCCTTATATGAAACATATAAACTATAAACAGTGCTATAACGGCGGGAATTATAATGCAGTCTGTACGACCTTATTTGACGGCAGCGTAATGATATTTAAAATTGATACAAACGGAGCTTTTATAAAATTATTCTTAGATGGTAATATTGAAAATTTAAAAGAACGAAATTATTTTTTCTTTCAATTTAATTCAGCCAAAACCGTTGGAGGTAAGATATCAAATAGTATTAATTTTGTTGAACCAACAACGTTAGATTGGGACGGAACAAGTGTTGAAACTTTAAAAAATGATTCTAAATACGGTTATAGGCACAGTTCTGATAGCTGCCGCTTTTGTACTAAAATTATTCAACTGAACAATTGGAAAATCCCTGATGATTATCCTTGGTAAAAATTATGTTCTTTGGTAAAATAATATTCCGTCAGTATCAATACTTTTTTTAATTCCGTCAGAGGACAATGTTTTATAATCTATAGTGTCAAATTTGTATGGGGTAGGAAGTTCATCGAGTTCATATGCAATACTATTAAAATCGCTGTGATTTTCTGTCCATATTGCAAAATCTATATCCGAGCCGTTATGGTATGTTCCTTTTGCACGAGAACCGTATATCAAAACTTTTTCGATATCTGTTTTAGTACAAAAATACTCGATTAAATCTTTTCGGGTTTTTTCAGGCAAACCAAAATTATTCATTAATAAATCCCTTTATTTGTTCCCTAAATTTAGATAATTCTTCATAATATTCCGAACTGATTTTTATCAAAATTTCTTGAACCTTTTCAAGCTTATATTCATGAGAAGTTGCATTTCTGGATTGCAGCATATCAATCCATATTTGTCCGTTTGGTATCACTTCAAAATGAAAAGCTTCTTTGATCACATCTTTAGGAAGATATACCTGTACTTCCTTAGTTGCAAGATAATCTTTTAAAACCTTCCAGCCAAGTTCTATACATATTTCAAAAGATTGTAATAAAGCCATATGATTTATAATATTTTCGCTATCTTTTCGATATTCCTCTACTACTGTAGCAAATAATTCAAATGCTTTGTTGTAATTTTCGATTCTTTCGCTTAATCTGGACATTTTATACCTCTTGGTGCTATGTTAGCATAAATTATTTATTAAATAAACATTTACGGCACAGGGTCGTAACCTCCGGGATTTCCCGGGTGGCAGCGGCAAATTCTTTTTATGCCAAGCCAAGAGCCTTTCAATGCACCATACTTAATAATAGCTTGTTTTGTATACTCTGAACATGTCGGGTGAAATCTGCAAACCTTTGGAGTAAACTTTGAAAAATATTGATATATTTTTATTAAAAAAAGTAAAATTTGTTTCATTTCAAGCTGATAATATCATAAATTATGATAAAATTCTATCAGAAAGCAGGTGTTTATATGAAAAAAATATTAGTTGTTTCAGCAGTTTGTTTACTATTTAACTTTGTTAGTGTTATAAGTTTTGCCTCTGATAACGGAAATATTGGAACTGCCGGTAAAAGTTATGCAGGCTACGGGTACACTCATGGTTATATTCCTGTAAATGAAGATGTTGAGGGAACATCAATTTTTGATAGCGACATTATGAGATATGATGTTAACAACTCAAAACCTGCCGATTTTTATTTCAACCAAAATGATTTAAAACAAAACTATGCTGATGAAAATAATTTAATTCAGCATTATAGCAGATAACCGGATTGCTTCGGGGGTAAATAAAGCAAATTTAAAAGTCCGTACATTTACCCCTAATCAGTAATATATGCTTCACCAATTGTATCGATTGCTTCAACTTTTATGTCGGTAATCAATTCTGAATAAGAAATTACAACAATTGTCGGGATATGGCGTTCTAAGAGTTGATAAAGCGGAAGCCTTATTCTTGGAGAACACAATACGACAGGCTGACGTCCGCAAGTTTGATGAGCACGAAGCAGTGTTGTTGCTGTCGTTTCAATAAGTTCTTGAACTTGAACAGGGTTAAGCAAAAACATTGTGCCAAGTTCTGTTCTTTGGCAGCTGTCATCAAGCGTTTTTTCCCATTCAGGAGACAAGGTAAGAGCGTATAAAACTTTATCATCTTGAACATTTGAAAGACAAATCTGTCGTCCTAATGCAGCTCGCAAACGCTCTGATAATATATCCGGTTCTTTCGAAAATCTTGCATAATCGCAAAGTCTTTCAAATACGAATATAATATCTTTAATAGAAACCTTTTCTCTGATTAAGTTAACAAAAATCTTACGCAAGTCACTTGTAGAAATAATTGTCGGTACAAGGTCATTAACAAGAGTCGGGTCTTGCGAACGTACAAGTTCCATAAGTTTAAGAACATCAGTTTTTGTCATAACTTCATCAACGTGTTTTCTTACACATTCTTGAAGATGAGTAACAATAACATCTGTTGCATCAACCGCAGTAACTAACCTTGCGGATTTTGCATCTTCTTGCGAAATCCAATAAGCCTGAGTCTGATATGTCGGGTCAATACCGATAATTGCATCATCAGGCACCTCTTTTTTCATAGAATCCCACTGATCGGCAATTACCATAAATTTACCCGGATAAACATAACCGGTTGCAACAGTATTACCACGAATAGAAATCATATATTCATTAGCATCAAGAGCTGATGAATCCATAATACGAATGTTAGGTAAAATATACCCTAGTTCATCAGTTACCCTTTGACGTAAAGCCGCAATTTTTGCCAACAACTGCCCTTCTTGATCAGGATCGGCAATAACCAAAAGATTTGAACCAACCTGCAAACTTAAAATATCAACCCCTAAACGTTCGTACATTCTATTTGGGTTAACAAGGTCTTGCATATTTTGACGAACATTTTCCAACTGTCCGAGTTGTGATTGAACATCAGCATTAATAAGAACTTGAAATCCTGCAATAAACAGAGCTACCGCAAAAATAAAGAATGGTAACGGCGGTAAACCCGTTCCTTGCCAAAACGGAGTATGACCTGTAATACCAAGCAAAATCAAAAATCCTGCAGCAAAGAAAAGAGCATATGGTTTACTTGTGATTTGAGCCGTAACATCTGCCCCCAATGATGGACTTGCGGCAGAAGCACGAGTCATAAATACACCGGCTGCAATTGACATCAAAAGTGACGGAACCTGAGATGCCAATCCGTCACCAATGGTTAATACAGTATATTTGCTAACAGCATCACCGATTTGCATTTGATTCATTAAACAGCCGACACACAACCCCCCGATAATATTAATAAGTACAATAATAATCCCTGCAATCGTATCCCCTTTTACGAATTTCATAGCACCGTCCATTGAACCCATCAAATTTGATTCTCTGGACAAATCTTCACGTTTTTTAGTTGCTTCTTCAGGAGAAATTAAGCCGGCATTAAAATCTGCGTCAATTGTCATTTGTTTACCGGGCATTGCGTCCAATGCGAAACGTGCGGAAACTTCCGCAATACGCTCTGCACCTTTCGTGATTACCATAAACTGTACAACGGTAATGATTAAGAAAATTACACCCCCGACAATCATATTACCGCCTGTTACGAATGTTCCAAAAGCATGAATTACTTCACCCGCTTCACCTTTTGCCAGAATCAAACGGGTAGAAGCAATTGAAAGACACAATCGGAACATAGTTCCGACCAGAATAATTGACGGAAATGATGATAATTCCAAGGTCTTTTGGACGTATAATGCAAACATCAAAAGAACAATTCCCAAAGTTATATTAAGGCAGATACAAATATTGATTACCCAATTTGGCAATTCAACAAGTAAAATTACCAAAAGGAACAGTACAAATACTGCCATTAAAAATTCACTTATAGGATTTGCATTTCCTTCCGGTGCCGCCATTAAATTTCCTTCAATACTTCACTTATTATTGCCAATTGAGATTCTATTGTTGCATCAATAACACCATTTGTTGTTGAGACAATACAACCGCCTTCCATAACACTTTCATCTGAAACTATATAAATTTTAGCTTCTAAGCCTAATGAATTCGCTACTTCCGGAACTTCTTGTTTTAACATCGAAACTTGTGCAGGATTAACCTTCAATGTTATTTTTGCTTCTTCTTTTGATAACCCTTTCATAATATCTTTAATATTCTCAAGAATTATTTCAGGATTATCAACCATTTC
Organism: bacterium; assembly: GCA_017467605.1. GTDB lineage: Bacteria > Cyanobacteriota > Vampirovibrionia > Gastranaerophilales > Gastranaerophilaceae > Zag111. Next base: position 14,559 of record JAFUSQ010000042.1, read on the forward strand.
TTTTTTAATAATTTTTTTTGCAATATCAAGACTTATTTCCAGTATATCGGGAGCAATACTTTCATAAACTTCTTGTTTAGCACTAAAGAATACTTCAAGCGCATTTTTAACGCTTTCAATATCGCTTCTTGCAGCCTGCAGCCCCTCCTGATAACCGTCCTTTGCAGCGGCTTCTTTTATTGCACTCGCTTCTTCTCTGGCTCTTGATATTAAATTTCTGTCATCAATTCGGCGGAAGCCTCTGCGCCTGTCACCTTTTCGGCGTTCTTGGCGTTGTTTAAAATCTATATTATCCAAATCAAACAAGTCGATATCATCTTTTTCTGACTCAACCGAATTATTATCCTGCAGAGCTTGCTGCTCCAGTTCTCCCTCAACCGGTTTATGTTTCTTTTTTATAATCATGATACAACATTATTATACACTATCAGCTAAATGTGTGGCAACAATACTTGCAACTTTTGGAGGCATATTCTCGTAATATTTACCCTCTAACGCGTTAAATACAAGACGTTTAACCTCCATACGTTCTCTTATTAATATTGTATCTATTTCTTTACGTGAATATTTCGATACGGCTTTTCTTAATCTGTATACTATTTTATTAGGAGTTAAATCTCTTGCTTTAGGTAAATTCATTTTTATTTCCTGTAAGCATCTGAGGGCATTTGCAGTACCTACTCTTTCCGCCAAATCAGGAATTCGCATATATTTGATAACGGTTTGAGCATCATCAGGATCAAATTTATTCAAAATTGATTGAACTTTATCCTGCTTCATTTTATTAAACAACATTGCAACAGTCGCAAGTTTTAATGCCTTAGAATCAACTTTAGGAAATTCTGTCGGAACATTTCCGGAAGGCAAAGGAAGTCCGTTATTGCTTTGATTAGGTGCAGAAATTTCACCGGAAGCTTGTTGTTGCTGCATCTCTTGAGCCATCTTGTCCATATTAGATTGAGATGCGGCAAATTCCATTAACCCGTCATCTATTGCACCTTTATTACGTAACTCAGTTATTGCATCAAGATAACTCTTTTTTACGTGATGTTCAATGAGTTCAAGAATTTTTTCATGCGGAAGCCCTTGCGTAAAGGTCTGCTTAGCAATTTCAAATATTGTATACGCAATTTTTTGCATAACTGCGTCCCAATATTGCTGAGGAATTCCGGAACGAATTAAATCTACGGATTTATGAAACGACCATTCTGCAATAATTTGAGTAATTGTAATAGCTTGATCTGCATTAAAATTTAATGCAGGATCTTCTGCAAGTGCTTTTCCTGAAAGCATTGCAAAATTTCCTAAAGTGTTTATTACATATTGTTTTTGATTATCATTAAACTCTGGCGGAACAAGTTCTTGAGCTTGCGCTGCCAGGTTTTGGGCAAAATTTTCATAATCAAAATCTTTTGTAGCCATTTTCTATTCCCTTGCTGAACCTTCTTCTATCCAACTTTTTATCTTGTCGGCAGAATCTTCGGTTATTTCACCTGAAATACTGTCTAATGAATCAACAAGCAGATTTTCATCAAATTGCGGTATTGCATTTCTGGTTTGCTGATTTAATAAATCTTGTGCCAATTCTGATTGTCTTTGAGTTAATTGGCTTGCACGAGAATTAATATCATTTAATTGACGTTCTTGTTCAAGTGCTCTTTGTCTTAAGTTTTCAACTTCAATTTCGTTTTCTTCTTTAATTCGTCTAACTTTTGATGATATAGCCCTAAATATAATAATCAATCCTAAACCGGATAAAAGCAAAGCCAACCACCAAGGATTTCCTGATTCGTCAACTTTTGGCAAGTTTTGCTGTTTTTCAGGTGTTAAATACGGATCGTTTGAATTTGTAAAGGCAATAGATACATTTGCAGCAGTAACTTTTGGACTTGCAGCCCTTGCAATAAGTTCTTTTAATTCTTCCAATGTGGTATCTGTCGGAAGATTATTTTTGTCAATAGTTACCGCAATTGAAATTTCTTCAACAACGCCGGGTTTAATATATTCATTGGTTTGAGTTTTAGTTACACCGTATTGAGTTTCTGTTGCTTGGCGAGAATAGTTTCTGTTTTGACTTGAATCTGTCCCGCTTGTCGGCAAACCGTTTGGAAGGTAGGTGCTTACCGCATTTATACCCTGAGATGAATCTTTGGTTTGATCACCTAAACCTTCTCTAAATGATTGTTCAGACACAGATGCCTTTTTGGTAGGGTCATATTCAATTGAAAATCTTTCAATCGGAGCTTGTCTTAAAAATGTACTAACAGTTGCAACGTAATTTCCCGGCCCGACAAGTCTGTCAAGTTGTTTTGAAATTTTTTGCTGCATATATCTGTCATTTTCTTCAAGTTTTTGAAGCATTTCGTCTTCAGCGTCCATAATACTGTGATAAACATTACCATTAGTGTCGCTAATCGAAATATTTTCAGCCTTTAAACCGGAAACACTGCCTAATAACAAGTTTGTTATAGCTTTAACTTTTGTTTGATCTAACTTTGTCACCCCGTTATTTTCTTTTGACGGAGGTGGCAAAACAATTTGAACAGTAGCAGTTTTTGGCTTTTCTTGATCAAAATAACTGCTATTATCAGGAATAGAAATAAATACCGTTGCATTTTGAATCGGCGGAATTTGTTTAATAAGCCTTGCCAATTCACCATTCATAGCCCTTGCAAGACGGATTCTTTTATCTTCCTTTGTAGATGTAAAATCACCTTTATCAAAGATTTCCAAACCTACATTTTGATCGACTAAACCGCTTTGAACAATTGCAATAATAGCGTTATCTCTATCTGTTATGGTACATTTTTTAGATAAAGTCGAACAATTATTTTTATTTAATACCAATTTAGATTTGGTACCGTCAAGCTGACGTTCCGCGGTAATACCCTGCCTTGCAAGTAAGGCTTGAATTTCTAAGGCTTTACCGACATTATCCGTAGTTAATAGGTCAACGTTTGAATTAAGAGGTTCTGCTCCAACTACAGGTTTGCTATTGTCACCCTTATTCCCGTTTGAAGCAATTACCGCCCCTAAAATAACCAACACAAGTATCAGAACAACCCCTCCGATTATTCCGTACAGTAAAGGTTTATTTTCTAAAATTTTACTAAAATCCATCTCTTGTCCCGTCGTCTGATTTTATTATTTACAAGTCAAGGCAGGCTTATACAGAAATTTGAGAAATTCTGTCATAAGCGTTAATAACTTTACCGACAATTTGAGTTGCAACGCTGATACTGATTTCAGATTTTGACATAGCTGTCATTACATCATGGATATCAACATTTTGGTTGCCTGACATAACGTCTTTTAACAAATTATCGGGAGCATTCATTTCTGTATTCAAATCCTCCATCAATCCGGAAAATACCTGTTTAAAATTAGGACTTTCGGTAGATTCAACCCTGTTCATTCTGGCACTTGGCATATTGCCAAATCCTGTGTCAAATTTGGTGTGCTGAATTCTGGAAGCTAAATCATATTGTGGAAAATTGCTATACATACACTACCTCTCTATTTTATATTACATTATCTGTCCGATTGATTTCAACTTTTTAATAAAAAATCAGCTAAATGATGTATAGGGGTAAATATTATTTAATGTTCAAAGTAAAAAAGTCAAATTATAAAAGATTTTAATATACGTTTTTACAAATTGAAACATGTATTGAAATACCAAATTCAATTTGGTATAATTATTAATGTTAAACAACAGAAAGGAATTTAATATGCAACATGAGGTATTAGAAAGAAAATGTAAAATTGAAAATGGGGGTAAAATTAACTGTTACCCCAGGGATAAATATAATTGTCATTCTGAACTTGTTTCAGAATCTATTAAAAAACAGACCCTGAATCAAGTTCAGGGTGACATCTGTGATGTCAGTTCAAATGACAAAATTTTGGGTTCGCTTTGTAAAGTTCAGGGTGACAGGGGTAAATGCAATTCCCTCGCACCTTGTGGGAGAGGGAAGAAAGCAGCCTTCACACTTGCGGAAGTACTAATTACACTCGGTGTGATTGGTGTTGTGGCGGCAATGACAATACCTACACTTATGGCAAATATCAGAGGTCAGCAATACCGAAGCCAATTTAAAAAGACTCTCTCAACTCTAAACCAAGCAGTACGCATGAATAAAGCTCAATATGGTTGGGAATTTTCAGATATAAACGTCAATATGTGTAATGAAGCACAAGACGATAATCCTGAAACAACGCATTCTATTTGTGCAATTATCAATGGTAATCTAAAAGGGCATACCGCATTAAATTATACTATTTGCTCAGAAGATAGTGATTCATGTGATTACATTATTCCTATGCCGTCAGATGGCTTTGCAAGCTCAAATACCCCATATTCTGATTTATTTTCAAGACCCGGAATTGGTATCCAGTTTGCTCTTGCTGATGGCTCTATTGTCGTGTTTATAGGCCCTGAATTGGCAAATAATTGCTACAAACCAAGTAGTTGGGAAGAAAGTAAAGGTGCTATATATTATGGTTGTGTAGGATTTATTGATGTTAACGGCATTTCGGGACCAAATAAAGAAGTAGAATGTTCACAAGGCTCAATAGAGAACATTGGTACAAGTTCATATAAAGATTGTGTTGTTAGTACAAAATCTATGGGCGATATTTTCCCTATTGTTTTCTATGATTCAGTAGTAGAACCATTGACAAACGCTTCAAAGTATGTGCTTAATACGGCAAAATAATATAAACAATACAAAAATAACTTTACCCTGTATACAAATTGAATTTGTATGCGGGGTATTAAATTTGTTCTATAGAAAGAAAATTGCAATTAGTATAATCTAAAGCAATGGACGAATTTTTAAAAAAGTTTGGTGAAAAAGTCAGAAGTTATAGAGAAGTATATGGCTACAGTCAGGAAAAACTTGCAGAAATTGCCGACGTTTCAACAAATACTGTCAATTCTATAGAAAATGGTAAAACATTTTTTACTTATCAGACATTAAAAAATATCAGTACGGCACTCAATGTCACTATGACTGATTTGTTTGATTTTACTATTAAAGAAGATAAAGTTCAGGACAAGCTTTTAGAACAAATTATTGCCTATGCAAGACCTCTTTCTCCCGAACAAAAGACTCAAGTTGTCGGGATTCTTAAAACTTTCAAAATTTAGGTTTTTACTTTACTTGTTCCAATTCCCGTCTCAAATCGTCAACAGAAACCCTTACAATAGGAGAATTTTCGTCTTTTTTAAGCACACAATTTTTTATTCCGGATTGAACAATAAAACGCTTACAAAGAATACAAATAAAATTATGCCCCCAAATGTAAATTGTAGCATCTTTGCATCTGTCTTGGCCTGCTTGAATTATGGCATTTTGTTCTGCGTGAATTGAACGACAGGTTTCATATTGAGTGCCTGAAGGAATGTTATTTTTTATTCTGTAGCATTCTCCGCGTTCGGCGCAGGATTCAACTTTTGAAGGAGTACCGTTGTAGCCGGTTGCTTTAATTTTTTTATCTTCTCCGACAATTACCGCGCCAACTTGTGCTCTTATACAATTTGAACGTGATGCGCAAGTCTTTGCCAAATCTAAAAAATATTCGTCCCAAGGTTTAATTTCCATACTTCACCTCTATTATTAATATCTGTTATTTCTAATTCCGGTTTTTATCAGTGCAATATTGTATTTATCAGCAAGTTTTACAATTTTACCTGAATTTGCACCATCACAAGCCTCAATTATAAGACCGATACGACCTTGTATTGCCGTGTTGATTATTTCTTCGTTTTCTATTGTACCGTCAAGCGCGAGTATAGCATCTTTTGAATTTTCACAAGCTATGTCCATTGCTCGTTCTACGGGTTCAATGGCATTTGTGCGCCCTTGAACAATTGCTCTCGTCACTAAATCTTTTGCAATTACTGCGGATCTGCTTTTTATATATTTTGAAACTTTCCAGGCAAAAATGGCATCTTCCGCTTGCTGCTGCGACGGCTTCGTTTTTCCTGCAACTTTGAATGAAGATTTTGTCAATTTACTTTGATTTTGCTCTTGAATTAAATAGCCAAAAGGTGTAACTTTGATATCTTTTTCACAAAAACCTAAAAGCTCCTGTAACGGGCTTTTCACTTGAATTATATTTATATCACTATTCTTTTGCAGATAATCAAGTGCATCTTTTTCAAAATTAGGAGCAATTACATTCCTTATTTTCATTGCATTTAACTGCTTTGAACACTCTAAATCTAAAATTTTTGTAAAACCTATAGTCGCACCAATCACAGATATAGGGTCGCAATCTATAAGCTTCTCAAATGAATTTTCAATCGAACTGCCTAATGCAACTGCGCACAACATATTTTCTTTAGCCATTGCAGATGCATTTACATCAAAGAATTCTGCCAAAATCTCAACAACTTTTGACAAATTTAAATAATCAATATATTCCAACGCATTACTATCACTAAGTATTTCATATTCCACCCCGTTTTCCGCAGGAGAAATAAATGCTTTTTGAGTAATATTTTCACCGAACGGCAATTCTTCAAATTCTTTTATTTCAATAGTTTCCATAATTTTCCTCATTAACAGTTTTGATGCTAACACAAAATTATACCTCTATCAAGTTAAGAAATCTTAAAGTATTTTTACTATATTATTAATATGTTCTTGATAAATTAATTTGTCTTTAATATAATAATCGTGTTTAAAACAATTTTTAATGAGGGTAAAATGGCTACAAATAACTTAAATGACGGAGTAGGGAAAAAGATAGTTGAAGCATTAAAAATGCAATCAGCAGAAGCAACAGATGAAAATTTTATAACAGAAGAAGAACCCGAAATCTCTGTTGAACAACAAGAAGTTGTCTCAAATGATTCTAATGACTTCTTTGAAGAAAACGATTCCGATTTTGAACTTTCTCAACCTCAAGAACAAACTCCTGTATCTGATATTCAAGCAAAAGTTCAGTCACAATTGCAATTCCAAGCTGCAATTCAACCTCAATCAAATATTGATAGCGCATTTAATCAAAGCTTAGCCCAAAATCTCGGAGCATCTTATGCCCAAAATGACGATTTTGATTACCCTTCAAACGTTGCAGTTCTAAAACAATTGATTGCAAAACTTCCCGCAGGAGTTTCAAAACAAACAGGAGCATTGATTATTAAACAGACAATGGAAGCTCTCGGGATATCAATGGGAAGCGTTTTACAAGAAGCTAAACAGGTTCAGGAAACCTTGAGCGCAAACTCCAAAGAATGTCAAAACAATATCGTTGAATATCGCAAACAAATCGGTATTCTTGAAGCTAAATCCCAAAATTATCAACGACAAGCTTCCGTAATGAATGATATTATTAACCTTTTCATTCAAACCAGAGGCTAATTTTTGGCGTTTTTTAACTTTTTATTGCGAAAATAATATTATGTCATTCAGAAGGTCAAATCTTTCGAGATACCACGCTGCGCTTTTGTTTGACTCGAAAGATTTGACCTGTGGAATCTCCTATTGCCAAATCAATGAAAAGTTAACAAGCCCTAAATTTTGATATAAAGCTTACTCTTAAGCTATGTTATAAGAGAATGAAGTCTTGATGTTAGCTTCAATCATTGAATTGCAGGATTGAATTTCTTCTGCGTATTCTTTAATTTGAAGTTCAAGAGCTGATTTTTGAGCGTCTAATTTTTGTTCTAATAATTTTAATTTATACTGTCGCTGCTGCAATTTCTTTGAAATCAAACTGTCATCTTCATAATCTGTTCCGACTTGCAACAAATTATTTGCTGAATTCTGTGCGGTCATTTTTGCCTGGGTAATAAGTTGAAGTTTCCATTCCGCATTGGCCTTCATCATGCATAAATATCGTTTTCTGATAATTCCGATAAGTAAACCCATTTTGCTTTCCGCCTTTACCTTTTTTGATCGAGGTTCGCACCTTTTAAGAAATTGTGCTGGCTGTTTTCGGCAATTAACTGTTCCATTTTATTAAGTTGATGTCTGTGATAGTTAAGCCTGTACTGCGCCATTCTTAATTTCTTTTTGACCGTCAAAAAATCTTTAATTCCTTCTACTACCGAACTTGCTATAGATTGAACAGGATTCTTTCTAATTAGATAATTCTTTGTGTAAATTAAGAATTCTGAGATTCTTTTCAGGTATAGCTCCAGAGTTTCTCGAAACATTATGCTCCTTACACTTTAGACCTACATATATTTAAAAACATTACTCACTATATAATTGATATTTTTTCGATTTTAGGCGTAACATTTCTTAATATAAGATCTAAATTTGTCGTATATTTATAGTATACGGCAAAAAATAAAAAAACTTTAATTACTAAAAAATCAGGCTATTTATTTAAGAATTCAAATAATTACAAGTTTTGGATAGCTTTACTATCGGAATCTATTCCTTCTTTAAGCATTTTTTTAGCGACATCACCTTGAGTATCAAGCATTTTACAAACTGTTTCAATATTTCTTACTTTTGTTGAAAGTATTGTATCGGCATTTGCGGTAATATTACCCGAAATATTTTGATAAGCCGCTAAAGCTGCAGAAGAAGTACCTTGCATAAGGTTTCCTAAAACTGTTGTTCCTGCACCATATACCCCTAAATATGGTGAAATTGCAGTCAAAATTCCTCCAAAGCCTGATATTGTACTGGCAAAAGGCATAACTATATTTGAAGAAATTTTACCCAAACCTGTACCTGTTCCGATACCATAAGCAGCAGCATTGGCAACACTGGCACCTACACTTGAAGCATATCCGGTCGGAGTCCCGTTTGTTCCCCAGCCTCCAAGCACAGATGAAGCCCCGCCAGTTGCTAATCCGTATATAGAATTAATCGAAGCTGCTCCGCTTGGAAATCCTGAATAATTGTACAAAGAATCAACCCCGTATGCTGAACCGGAATTATTTTTTGAATAATACGAAGTTCCGGAAATGTTCATAGTCTCAGAACTTCCAAAAACTGTCGCAAATGATGATGGTGCAAGCAAACTTGCAATATTATATAATAAACCGCCTGCAGATTCAAAACCAGTTCCCGTTCCACTGCCTGAAACAGTTAAATCTCTCAATCTGTCATAAGTTTCCCAAAGTTGAGCTTTTGCCGCTGAACTTGCATCACTGAATCTGTTTGCTATTACCAAATTACTGTCATATTTATAAGACATTTTAACCTCATCATATTAATGTAAATTTTACTAACTTTCAAAAGTTTTAAATGTACCTTCGATATTTTTAGAAATAATTTTATGCACTGCGTCCATTTCTGTTTGAAGCGCATTTTGCTCGGTATCCAATGCTTTTAGTCTTAATTCCAGAGTTCTGTCTTCTGTTTGAATTTGTTCAGTTTTTGCATTGATATCTTGAACTTGCTTTTCATAAAGTTGTTGATCATATGTATACTGATTCATTGCATCGTTATATGCTTTATCATCAGTAATACTTTCTGTTTTTAAATCATATACAATAGAGGAGCCTTCCAATTGAAGTGATGTAGCCCGCCCGCTATCATCATATTCAACTATACCGTACTTTGAAACCTCTTTATTTTTTTCCTGATAATCAGCATAATAAGAATGAAGTGATAATGTATTATCTGCTCTGCAAGCCTCTAAACTATCATTTGTAGTAGCAGTTTGAGAGGCAAAATTTACTTCATTATTACTGTCTGTCCAGAAATATATATTATCAAGGGTACCAACATCACCGCTTTCTCTATAATTCTTCCAGTCTTTAGCCAGTTGTGTATCCGGCCAATCTGTTGATATTTGATCTAACTGAGCACAATATGTACCCCAAGCACCGGTTTCACTTGTATCGGTTCTATCAACGGTATTTAAACAAACAACTTTTTTTGTTCCGACCATATAATAACCATCACCCTCAGTCGGTACAACATATTGTACCTGAGGATTTGATTTTGTGTTTCTTATACCTGTATATTCAGATATTTTAGAATAATACGTTACGTATGAATTATAATGAATATTATCTGAATCAGTATAATCAGCACTCTGAATTTCCGAAATAGTTTGAGTAACATCACCGTTTTTGAATGAATACTGAGTTTTTGTATAATCATTCGTACTCGGCGGAGTTGGGACTTTCATATTATAAAGTTGATTCCATAATTCGGAGCTTTGATTAGCCAATGCAGTTCTTGCTTGGTTAATTTGCTGTCCTTCATATTCAACATTTGTTTTTCTTGCGGCAAGTGATATCCACCTTGCTTGAGAAGCTGCCATGCCCATTTATACTATCTCCTTCTACGGTTTATAAAATTTTATTTTCATATTGCTTTTAATGAGTTTTTTTAAAAAGTCAATATTATCTATTAAAATTATACATAATTTGTTAAGTTTTATATAGCCTAATCCTGAAAAATCAACCGTATGGAGGAAATATTGTTATATTAAACCTGCAAAAGTCGAAAAACCTTGAAATTTTTTCGTAGTTTCTGCTAAGATAATTACAAGCTTATAATAAACGAAGGGTATAAAATGAAATTTTCGTCATCATTTAAAGTTGGATTATTAACACTGGTAGCATTAGTTCTTCTTGTTGGAACAGTATTAAAAGTTAAAGGCAGAGCTTTCTCATCAGCAGAAAGAATCGAAATACAATTTAAAGATGTTAACGGTTTAAGACCCGGCGCAGGAGTTCAAATTATGGGATTAAAAGTCGGTCAGGTTGAAGAAATAACCCCTATTGTAGAAGGTGATGACAGTTATGTAAAAGTAAAATTTGTAATAACTGATCCTAATGTTCAAATTCCGAGAGCTTCATCATTTTCAATCCAACAATCAGGCTTGATTGGAGAATTGTTCTTGGAAATCACTCCGCCAAAAACAAAAACTATATATATACCTATGGTTAACAGACATTTACTATACAAAAACGACCCTGTTCAAATGAAATTGAGCGACAAATATTATGATGTAGGTTTGATTAAATCTGTAGAAGTCGTTTCTCACGAATCATTACCTTACAATTTTAAAGATAAAATTAAAACCGCATATGCTTATAAAGTTCAATACTTTATAAATCTTCCGGGATTGGTTTTACCTGATTTTCTTCAAGGTAATGCAATAAATGAAGGTAAATTGCACAAATTAAGACTTGTACCTCTAGATGAAATGCCTATAGCATATCCTAATCAGGATTCACCATACACGATATTAGAACCTATGAGATTGTCTGATTTTATGGATTGGCAATATAAAGCGGCTGAAACTTTAACCGAAACAAATCAAAAAGTTAACGAAATTCTTACTGATGAAACTATTGCAGACTTAAAGAAAACAATTTCAAATATAGATGCTTTAACTGCAAAATCAAATGTAACTTTAGGTAAAATTGATGATTTATTAGATTCGTCTAAGTCAGATATTGAACAACTTTTAGCTATAACAAAACAAGCTACAGATGATTTTTCAAAATTATCTGATAATGTTAATAACATTATCGGGGATAAAAAATTCAAAAAAACATTACTTTCTACTGCTGATTCTGTTGATAAATTGGCTCAAAATCTTAACAAGATTATGGACGCGGCAGATGCAGAAGAAACAGGAAAGAATTTAAAAATTATTTCTCAAAATTTGGCACAAATCAGCGAAAGTGTTAACTTAATGACTAAAGATGACAATTTAAAAAATCAGTTAACAACCGCTATTACAAATGTAAACAGTGCAATGGCAGAAGTTGCAACCGCTCTTGATACGGTCAACAGAGTAAATCCTTCAAATCCGGGACAAGCTTCAGACTTGCAGCAAATCGTAAAAGATACTGTTTGCACAACTGCTAATTTGAAAAAATTCTCAGAAAAATTGAACAAAAGATTTTTACTGTTCAGATTATTATTCTAATATGCAAAATATAAAAACTAAAATTACACAAATACATTACCAGAGAAATCCTAAAGGAATATTTTTTGATTTCTTAAAGTTTTGTTCATATTTTTACGGTATCGGAAGCGGTTTAAAAAACTTTTTATATGACAAAAAAATAATAAAACCTAAAAAAGTTGATGCATACGTTATTTCCGTAGGGAATATGACAACCGGCGGAGTAGGAAAAACTCCTATTGTATCAGAAATTGCCAAATATTTAATTGCACAAGGTCAAAAAGTTGCAATCGTATCTCGCGGATATGGCGGAAGATTAAGTAATCGCAGTATTAATATGATATCTGACGGTACAACAATTTATTATGATGCACTGCAAGCGGGAGATGAACCGTTTTGGCTTGCTGAAAATACACCCGGTTGTTACGTTTTCACCTGTAAAAACAGGTATTTAGCTTCAAAATATGCAGTTGATAAATTTGGCGTTCAAATAATCATTTTAGATGACGGATTTCAGCACAGAAAGCTTCACAGAGATTTAGATATTGTACTTATGGATAGCGTTAAGGGTTTCGGAAATGAAAACCTTCTTCCTGCAGGACCACTAAGAGAAGGGCCGGAAGCACTTGAAAGAATTGATAAATTCGTTGTTGTGAGCAAAAATACAAAGCATACCGTAGCTGAAAAAGTTGCGCGTATCATGCAGAAAAGGTTAAATATTCCTACATCAATTTGCTACACCGAACCGGATTACGTATACAACATTAAAAACGGTCAGCGTCTAATGGAAGGTTTGGCGGTTACTGCAATGTGTGCAATAGGTCAGCCCCAGCAATTTTATGACTTTTTAACAGGATATCAGGTTGTTAAAACAATCACTTTCGATGACCATCATCAGTATGCACCTATTGATATCGTTGATATCTCAGGAAGTATTATAACAACGGAAAAAGATGCCGTTAAACTTGCAAGATTTGACCGTAATAATATCTATGCATTACGTTTAAAAACAATTATTGACGTTGAAAATTTATTGAAATAATTAAAAATTAGTATATAATTTTTTTATGATTGATGAAGTTGTAAGATTACTGGAAGATGCAAAACAAACAAAAAGCGATTTTGTTGGCTTAATGGATTCGTTCAATGACCCTTACTTAGTTTTAATTTCTTGTATTCTAAGTCTCAGAACAAATGATAAAACGACCTATCCTGCAACTTTGCGAATGCTAAAACTGGCAAAAACCCCTCAAGAAATGATGCAGGTAAATGTAGAAGATTTAGAAAAAGCCATTTATCCTGTCGGATTTTATAAAAATAAAGCAGGACAAATTATAGAATTATCAAAAATTCTCGTTGAAAAATATAATGGTAAAGTTCCCTGCAATATAGATGAATTGTGTAAATTTAGAGGTGTGGGGAGAAAAACCGCAAATTTAGTTCTATCTCGCGGATTTAACACTCCGGCAATATGTGTTGATGTCCATGTTCACAGGATTTTTAATCGTTTGGGGTATTTAAAAACAAAAAATCCGGAAGAAACAGAATTTGCCCTGCGTAAAAAACTTCCGAAAAAATATTGGATACCTATAAATACTTTGCTTGTAACCCACGGACAAAATGTGTGTAAACCTATTAAACCAATGTGTAACAAATGTCCTGTTGAAAAATATTGCGCAAAGATTATATAAAATAATAATATATAAACCTCGCCCCTACGATTTTAACCATAAAGTCTGATACTTGCTTTTTATAACTTTTATATGATAATATTATTATGTTAATTGCCTTATGGATAAATAGTACAAGGCAGTTGTGGGTTAATACAATTGAATATAGATAGGAGTTCGAAAATGAGTGTGGAAAATCCGCATAAAATCGACACTGCTAAGTTGGATTACATTATAGAGAGTAATGGGGGTAAAAAATCCAACTTAATTGCGATTTTACAAAAAGTTCAGGAAGAATATCGTTATTTACCTGAAGATGCGTTAATTTACATTGGAACTAAGATGGAAGGGTTGTCTCCTGCAACAGTTTATGGAGTTGCAACATTTTATGCACAATTCTCATTAGATCCAAAGGGTAAATACGAAATAAGAGTTTGTGATGGTACGGCATGTCACGTTAGAGGTTCAATGCCGGTACTTAACGCAATAAAAGCTCACTTAGACTTAAAAGACGGACAAATGACAACAAAAGACGGTTTATTCTCTTTAGAAACCGTTAGTTGTCTTGGTGCTTGCGGGCTTGCTCCTGTTTGCGTTATAAATGGAAAAGTTTATCCTCAAATGACTTCTGATGCTATAAAAGTTATCTTAGACACACTTTTAAAAGAAGAAAGAGGGGTAAATTAGTTATGACAGCACTAAATATAAATATTAATGATGAGCAAACAAGAGCTCAAGATGAAATAAAAAAACAAGGATTAAGAGTTTTGGTTTGTGCAGGTACAGGTTGTGTTGCAAACGGTTCTTTAAAAATTATTGAAAGATTTAAAGAATTAGGCGCAGATGTTTCTGCAATGACTGATTACGATAAAATGACAATCGTTCCGACAGGCTGCCACGGTTTTTGCGAACAGGGTGTTTTGGTAAGTATTCCGGACAAACACGTTACTTATGTAAAAGTAAAACTTGATGATGTTGAAGAAATTTTTGAAAGTCATATCAAAAACGACACGCCTGTTGAAAGACTTTTATATACAGATCCGAAAACTCACGAAAAAATTCACAAAGATGAAAATATTAACTTTTATGCAAAACAAACTCGTACAGCTTTAGCAAATTGCGGTCATATAAATGCTGAGTGCTTAGATGAAGCAATTGCAGTTAGAGGTTACGAAGCTTTAGCAAAAGTTATTGAACAAAATGACCCTGATGCAGTAATTGCTGAAATTGAAAAATCAGGATTAAGAGGACGAGGAGGCGGAGGCTTCCCAACCGGTATGAAATGGAAATTTACGGCTGCAAACAGAGGCGGAAAATCTTATGTTGTTTGTAACGGGGACGAAGGCGATCCGGGTGCATTTATGGACAGATCCGTTATGGAAGGGGATCCTCATAAACTTTTGGAAGGAATTGCAATTGCAGCATTTGCAATTGGGGCTGATGAAGCTTATATTTATGTTCGTGCGGAATACCCGCTTGCAATCAAACGTTTAAGAAAAGCAATTAAAGATGCTGAGGAACGTCATTATTTAGGTAACAACATAATGGGTTCTGATTTTAATTTGGAAATCCATATTAAAGAAGGGGCAGGCGCATTTGTTTGCGGAGAAGAAACAGCTCTTATCGCTTCAATTGAAGGTGAACGCGGTATGCCAAGACCAAAACCGCCGTTTCCTGCAAATAAAGGTTTGTTTGGCAGACCAACTTTGATTAACAATGTTGAAACTCTTGCTAACGTACCCGTAATATTGTTAAAAGGTGCTGATTGGTTTGCTTCAATGGGTACAGAAAAATCAAAAGGTACAAAAACTTTCGCCCTAACCGGTGAAGTTAACAATACAGGACTTATTGAAGTTCCTATGGGTACAACTCTTAGAGAAATTATTTTTGATATAGGCGGCGGAGTTCGTAACGGAAAGAAATTTAAAGCTGTTCAAATCGGCGGACCTTCCGGCGGCTGCTTAACAGAAGAACATCTTGATATTCCGATGGATTATGACAATTTGATTAAGGCAGGAGCTATGGTTGGTTCAGGCGGTCTTGTTGTTATGGCGGAAGATACCTGTATGGTTGAAGTTGCCCGCTTCTTCCTGAACTTTACTCAAAACGAATCTTGCGGTAAGTGTGTTCCTTGTCGTGAAGGTACAAAAAATATGTTGAAAATATTAGAAAAAATCGTCGCAGGCAAAGGCGAAATGAAGGATTTGGAAATTCTTGAAGATTTAGCTTATGCCGTTAAAGACGGTTCTTTATGCGGTTTAGGCAAAACTGCTCCAAACCCTGTATTATCAACATTAAAATACTTTAGAGATGAATACATTGCACATATTAAGGATAAAAAATGTCCTGCAGGTGTTTGTACCGCAATGAAAAAAGTTGTTATTCAAGAATCGTTGTGTAAGGGTTGCACAAAATGTGCAAGAACTTGTCCGGTCGGAGCGATTTCAGGAACAGTTAAGCAGCCTCACCATATTGATCAATCAAAATGTATTAAGTGTGAAGCTTGTTTAACTAACTGTCCGTTCAAAGCGATTGTTTTAGAGTAAGGCGATAAGTAATTTTGTAGGGTGGGGTACCTACCCCACCGATAAAAATATTAAGAGGAAAATAAAATGACTGAAGATAAAAAAACATTATTTATAGAAGGCAAAGAGGTTGAATTTACAAATGAACCGAATTTGCTTGAAGTTATCAGAAAAGCCGGTATGAATGTCCCGACATTCTGTTACAGACCTGACTTGACTCAATTTGGTGCTTGCAGAATGTGTGTTGTGGAAGTTGAATATCCTAACGGCAGAAAAATGATAAATTCATCTTGTACAATGCCTCCTGAAGCAGGCATTAAGGTTTCATTAAATACCGCAAAAACAAGACGTATCAGAAAAACCGTTCTTGAATTGTTATTGGCAAATCACGACAGAAAATGCCTGACTTGCGACAGAAGCGGGAACTGTGAATTGCAGCAATATGCGGAAGAATATGGAATTAAAGACATAAGATTCCCTGACAAATCATTAGACGATTATTTGCCTGTAGATGATAGCAGTCCGTCACTTGTTAGAGATGCTAATAAATGTATTCTTTGCGGGGCTTGCGTAAGAGCTTGTACAGAATTCCAAGGACACGGGGTTTTAGGTTTTGCAAACAGAGGTTCTAAAACATTGGTTCAACCAATGGCAGGCAGACCTTTAGGACAGGTTGATTGCGTAAATTGCGGACAATGTGCGGCAGTTTGTCCGACAGGTGCTTTGACAATTAAAAACGAAACAGATAAAGTTTGGGATGAAATTACTAATCCTGACAAAACTGTTGTCGTTCAAATGGCTCCTGCAACACGTGTTGCATTAGGTGAAATGTTCGGACTTGAACCGGGAGAAAACACGATTGGTTTAATGAATGCGGCATTGAGAAAAATAGGTTTTAATTTAATATTTGATACTAACTTCTCCGCAGATTTGACAATTATGGAAGAAGCAAGTGAATTTTTGGAAAGAATTAAAAAAGGCGAAAATTTACCGCTATTTACATCTTGCTGCCCTGCTTGGATTAAATATATGGAAGACCAACACCCTGATATGTTAAATCATTTATCAAGCTGCAAATCTCCAATGAGTATGTTATCACCTGTATTGGTTGATTTAGTACCTAAATATTTCAACGTTGCAAGAGAAAATTTAGTAGTCGTTGCGATTATGCCTTGTACTGCTAAAAAATATGAATGCAAACGTCCTGAAATGTATAGAAACGGCAGACCTGATACAGATTATGTTCTGACAACTCAGGAACTCGGCAGAATGATTAAAACCGCAGGCATTGATTTTAAAGCATTAAAACCTGAACCAAACGATTCTCCGTTTGGCGAATATTCCGGTGCAGGAACAATTTTCGGAGCATCAGGCGGTGTTGCGGAAGCTGCGGTTCGTACTGCGTATGAATTTGCAACAGGAGAAGTTTTACAAGATGTTGATATTAAACAAATGCGCGGAACTTCTAATCGTTCAAAAACAATTGAATTGGATTTGAAAGGAACAAAACTTGTTGTTAGAGTTGTTTCAACACTAAGAGAGGCTGAAAAGGCAATTCAGGAAATTAAAAACGGCACTGCTAACTTCCAGATGCTTGAGGTTATGGCTTGTCCGGGCGGCTGCGTAAACGGCGGCGGTCAGCCAAGAAGCTGCGATAATTCAAAAATAAAATCTGAACGTGCAAAAGGTTTGTATAAAGAAGATACCGAACTTCCGGTTCGTAAATCTCATATGAATCCGTCAATTCAAAAGCTTTATCAAGAATATTTGGAACACCCGAATTCTCATAAAGCTCACGAAATTCTTCACACAACTTATCGTGACAAGTTTGCAGGTTCATACAAAGACGTTTAGTTTTTAGTATAATTTGATAAAGAGGCGGCACCTTAGTATAAGGTGCCGCCTCTTTTTAGTATTAAAAAATTAAGGTAACTATATAGAATTTACCGCTAAAACGTTCCAAGAATTAACTATATAGTCATTCTGAACTTTACAAGTTCGAACAGGCGCAACGAAGTGAGCCTTGTGAGACTGTATGCATGGGAGCGAAGCGAGTCGTAGTTTCAGAATCTATTAAATTGAAAGCCCCTGAAATAAATTCAGGGTGACAGTCTCCACTATCTTGGTGGTGCCTCATATATAATCACCAAAATTAATTATTATCAAAATTAGTAAGTTCAGAAACAGTTGTTTCCATAGTTTTTGCTATATATATAAGAGTATCAAGAGATGGTTTAGAAAAAGCAACTTCAATTTTACCCACAAAATTTAGAGACATATCAAGTTTATCAGCAAGCTGTTGTTGTGTAAGCTTTAATTCTTTTCTGCGCTTTTTTATATTAGCCCCTAAATTTTTATAAAATTGCTCGTGCATATACGTACAGTGTATACGTAAATTTTTGTAAATAATACGTACTATTGATACGTAAAATGGTTTATAATAAAGAAAAAAGGAGGCAGAACATGAAAAACAAAAATACAGCTTTTACATTAGCCGAGGTTCTCATAACCCTCGGCATAATCGGTGTGGTCGCAGCAATGACAATTCCGGGGTTGATGAATACATATAAGAAAAAGCAATATTATACTCAATTTATGAAGGCAAGAAGTGTAATTGAAAATACGCTTAGAATGTACGCGAACGACAACGACTGTGAAATAACCGACGGAAGCTGCGATTTTGAAAAATCAGAAAATGTCGAAAAACTCGGCAGATATTTTAAAGGAGTTCAATATATTACAGAAGATAACTGTACAAAACTACTTTCGGGTTATGACAAAATGCCGGTAAAAGATTATGACAAACAACCTGTTGATGAAGCAATGGACATTGACTACCTATGTGGAGGGGAATTAGGTTTACCAAATGAGTGGGGATTTACCGCAATTGAGGGTATGACTTTATTTTTTGAACCTGACATTGGCTATGGTAGTGGGCATTTGCTTGATGTAAATGGGCCAAATTCAGGACCCAATGTATTTGGTCGTGATATTTTTGTATTCTATACTCGTCCAGCAGTAGGAGAGGGTTTCTGCAATTCAATCTGGGGAGTTTCTAAAGCCTGTAAAGAGAAAAATAACTATGGTTGGGGTGCTGAGTGTTATAATGGAGACTTTAGTTCAGACTGCGGGGCTCGTTTAATAGAAGAAGGCAAGATGAATTATTAGAATATATACAAAAAAATAACCCTCATTCATAATTTGAGGGTTATTTTTTAATTTCATTTTATTTTACAGCTTTGATTACTTCTGAAGTTATATCCTTACCGCCGTATAAAACAATTCCTTTGCTCAATACTAAATCATAACCTTGAGCTTTAGCCTGTGTTTCAATCTGCTGAGATATAGAAGCATCAATTGCTTTCAATTTTGCAGCATAATCAACTTCCATTTTTTCTCGTTTTTGCTGGAGTTCTTTTGTATATTTTTCTTCAGCAGCTTTCTTTTTATTTGCATCAGTTATTCCCGCAACATCTTTTCTTGCTTTTTCAATAAATTTCATAACTTCTTCAGCTTTTGCCTGTTGATCTTTCTTTAGAGCCTGAACTTGAGCTGATGCACTTACAACCTGAGGAACATCAACAATAGCGACATTAAAGCCTTCAGCCTGGGCAGACAAGCCGGCAGATAATCCTGCAAAAATAGCAATCCCCGCTAAAACACCTAAATTTTTCTTCATATTAAATCTCCTTATGACTATGTCATATTATCACAAAATAAAAATTTATGTCTAATCGTCCATTTGATTTATTTTTTTTGTTACATCTTTACATAAATTACGTAATTTTGTATAATGTTACGGTAGGTGTAGAATAAACCGAGGAGCTTTATTTTATAAACGAGTTGTTACAAAAGTTCAAAAAAGGTTTTTATTTTACTATCCTCGTTGCAAAATATACTTAACAGATATATTAAAAGATATATGACTAGATATACAAGTAATTATATAGAAGGTGAATAGAATGAAGAAGATTAAAAATAATCGATTATTTAGAACATTGTTGATGACATCAGCAGTATGTACCTTATCTTTTTCTTGCCCCGCATTTGCCGTTGGAGAAGCCTTAATAAATGGCAGCGCAGGAAGTACTTTTTCAGGATACGGATACTCAAGAGGTGATATTCCTGTTTTGAACGAAATAGGTGGAGCATCAACTCACGATAGCGATTTGATGAGATATGACGTAAATCGAAGAAAAAGTGAATCAGATTACTACCAATATGAACAAAAACGTTACGGAACAGGCGGAACTGCAGTAAAAAATTATGCAACATCTGCCAACAGTATTCCGGACGCAATGAAAGCTACTATTGACGAAGTTGGAACAAAAGGAGTTTATGTTAATTCTATAGAAGTTTCACCATCTGAAATTCTTACAAAAGAAGAAATTAATAGCGTAATTGGTCAATATGTCGGCCGCAATGTTTTTATGTCAGATATCCAATCTGCAATTAACGGATTGAACAATTTATACGCTGAAAAAGGGTATGTTACAGCAAGAGCATATTTACCTGAGCAAACTGTTTCAAACGGAAATATTAGAATTGAATTAATCGAAAGTAAAATTGGTAATATTACGGTTGTTAACAACAAATATACAACTGATAAGTATATTTTGAAACGTATGCCTGAAAAATCAGGAGATTTATTTGATATTGTAAACTTAGAACAAGATGTACTTGATTTTAACAGATATCACGACGGTGTAAACCTTGCAGCAAACTTAAAAGCAGGTGAAATTCCCGGCACAACAGATATTGAATTGACCGCACAAGAAACTTTCCCATTCCACTTAATAGGTATGATGGATAATGCAGGTCGTAGAAGTACCGGTTCACTCAGAGGCGGTCCTGCTATTGTAGCGGACAGTTTATTCCACCACAGAGACCAAATGTCTGTTGGTACTTATTTTTCAAAAGGCGCAGTAAGCCCGTTCTTCGATTACAGTATTCCAATTAACAAAAAAGACGGTAGAATAGGTTTTTCTTATTCATCAACTTTTGCAAAAATCAAAAATTTAGATAATCCTATTGCTGATGCAATTTATTCAAATCGCTTAAAAACTTATTCATATTTATATAGTTTGTACTATGATCAACCTTTAGTTAGGAAAAGAGGTTTTGAATTAAGATCATATGCTGCTTTGAATTATAAACGTTCAAGAACCTGGGCAACTACGGGTATTGATGTATTTGATGACTGGGTTGCTGATACTGATCAGGTTACAAGTTTGAGCGCAGGATTTAATATTAGAAAAGATACAAAATATGGTATTTGGTACTTTAACCAAATGGCTGAAATGGCATTCCCAATATTGGACAGAGATTCAAGCTACTTTAAATATTCAGGCGGATTTTTAAGATTACACGACTTTTCACATGGTGTAATCGGTCAATTGCGCGGAAGTTATCAAGTTATTCCTAACAGTAAGCATATTCCATATTTGGATCAATTCCAAACAGGTGGTTTGGCAACAGTTAGAGGATATTCCGAAGGTGTATTGATGGGTAAGAGCGGTTACTTCTTCAGCGGTGAATTAATGTTCCCTTTGTTACCAAGAACCATCACTACAAAATCCGGTGAAACCAGAAACTTTATCGGTAACTACTTAAAAGGTGCTGTATTTGCAGATACGGCAGGGGTTTTCCCTTATGTTAGAGAAGATGCTTACGGCGGCAGCTACTTCTTAGCTTCTGTCGGTATGGGGTTAAGAGTTCAATTGCCGGGTGATTTGAGTGCTCGTTTATATTGGGGCTTCCCATTGATTAACAATGCTTACGAACATCACAGACATATGGGCAGATTCCACTTTGAATTAACAGTTGAACCTGATATTGACGGTTTACTTGCAAAACGTTCAACTAAGGCTCAACCTGTTCAACCTGCTCCGCAGCAGCCGGCTCCTCAGTTGGCTCCGGTTCAGCCAATTGAAAATAACTATGATGATATTCGTCACTATGACTATATGTTAGATGGTTCTGCAACGGCATTATAGTTTGTTAATTTATAAATTGTTTTTGATATATAATATAAGCGGTAACTAATGTTACCGCTTATAATTTAGGGAGAAGTCGAAGTTATGAATAGAAAAAAAGCAGTTTTCGTAACGGCAACAGGAACAGATATAGGTAAAACCTATGTATCGGCATTACTTGTAAAAAAAATGAGAGAATACGGCTTAAATTGCGGTTATTACAAACCTGCATTAAGCGGTGCTATTAAACAAAAAGACGGCACCTTACTTCCCGGAGATTGCGACTTTGTTGCTAAGTTTGCAGGAATTGATATTGACCCCAATGAATTGTTCTCATATTGCTTTGAAGAAGCTGTTTCTCCCCATTTAGCTTCTTATAGATGCGGAATAAATATTGAATTGACCAAAATTATTGAGGATTACGAAAAATCTTTTGACAAATTTGATTATCTGCTCGTAGAAGGCGCAGGCGGAATTACTTGTCCGTTTAATTTGAAAGAAGAAAATAAAATATTACTTCCTGATGTAATTACGGCTTTAGATCTTGGGATTGTCATTGTTGCAGATGGAGGTCTGGGTACAATAAATTCTGTTCTCTTAACCGTTGATTACGCAAAAACACATAATATAAAAGTTAAAGGTGTTATTTTAAACAATTATGATGAAAGTAATTTTATGCACATTGATAACAAAATTCAGATAGAGAATTTGACAGGAACAAAAGTCATTGCAACAGTTGCAAAAAATGAAACAGAGTTAAAAATTGATAAAAACACATTAGAAAAATTATTTATATAAGAGGATAAGTTTATGAATTGGCAAGAAGAAGATTTAAAATACATTTGGCACCCATGTTCGCAGATGAAAGACTATGAAACATTACCACCAATAGTTATTGACCACGCAGAAGGCATTAATCTATATGATATTGACGGGAAATGTTATAAAGATGTCGTAAGCTCATGGTGGTGCAATCTTTTAGGCCATTGCAATCCAAGAATAAATAATGCAATGAAAAAACAATTAGATACCTTAGAACACGTTATTTTTGCTAATTTTACTCATAAAACCGCAATTACATTATGTCAGAAATTGGTAAAAGTTTTACCAAAAGGACTCTGCAAATTTAATTTTGCAGATAACGGTTCGGCTTCAATTGAAATGGCTATGAAAATGAGTTTCCAATACCACCAACAAACAGGAAACTCGCAAAAAAAACGATTTATGGCTTTATCTGACGCTTATCATGGAGAAACAATCGGAGCTTTATCTGTTGGTGCGTGCGATTTATATTCCGAAATTTATAAACCAATTTTAATGGACGTTGTACGCGTTCAGGGACCGGATTGTTTTAGATGCCCGTACGGCCAAAATAGAGATAATTGTAATTGTGAATGTTTTGAACAGGCTGAAAAAACTTTCGAAAAATTTGGAAATGAAACCTGCGCAATGCTTGTTGAGCCTCTTTTGCAAGGCTCTGCCGGAATGAAAATTTATCCGCCTTTATATCTGACAAAATTGCGAAAACTTTGCGATAAATATAATGTTCACTTGATAGCTGATGAAATAGCAACAGGTTACGGCAGAACAGGAAAAATGTTTGCTTTTGACCACGCAGGAGTATCACCTGACATTATGTGCTTGTCAAAAGGACTAACCGGCGGGTATATGCCAATGTCAATTTGTGTAACAACTCAAGATATTTATGATGCATTCTATGATGATTATGGTAAAGGAAAAGCGTTTATGCATTCACATACCTATGCAGGGAATCCGCTTGCCTGCTCTGCAGCAATTGAAGTGTTGAATATTTTGGAAGATGAACAAATAATTCCAAAAGCAGTTGAAAATGCAAAATATTTTAATAAAATAATTAATGAAAAATTTGCTAATCTTCCATATGTGGGAGAAATCCGCCACATAGGTTTAGTTAACGCAATTGAAATAGTTAAAAACAAAAAATCTAAAGAAGCTTATCCTTCAAACTTACGTTTAGGATATCAAATATATAAAAAAGCCCTAAAAAAAGGGGTTCTCCTTCGCCCGTTAGGGGACGTCATTTACTTTAATCCTCCTCTAATTATTACTTGGAAAGATATGAATTTTGTAACAGATGTTGCCCTTGAATGCATGACAGAAATTATGAAAAATCAATTATGATAGATGTTTTCCTCGAATATATTAAGAAATATTACAAAATATATACAAAGTAGATAAAAAATAAGCAATTTTTAAATCAAAAAATACTTTATATAAATGTAAGGGAATTGATATTAAGGGGAACAGATTATGAGAAATGATTATGAAATGGTAACAGTA
>JAFUSQ010000043.1 GCA_017467605.1 bacterium
AAAGTAATAAATATACCAAAACCAGACGGAACATTTGAAACAAAGAACGTAAGTACAATTAAAACAGGAGCAGATTTACAAGCAATAGCACTTGGAACAAAACAAACAGAAACAAGAGGAATAATATCAGGAGATGGAATATCAATGATTTTGGTATTTTCACCAAAATGTGCACCGATGGAAGATGGTGCATCACAATCTTGGTCAACGGTAGACGGAAAACCTGAAACAAACGCTACAACAAATTGTATTAGTGCAATCTTTGATATCAACGGTGGAAGCGGACCAAACAGATTAGGTGTTGACATTCGTACATTAAATTCTCTCTATGGTTCAAGAAATTTAGGAACAAGTTATCAGGCACTATCATACAATGACTGTATGGCACATAAAAAGAAACTAGGAATAAAAGAATGCAGAGCAGGGGGTAACGATAAATGGGCTGGTGCGGTTAAAGCATGCCATGATATAGGATTGCATTTGCCTAGCATGCAGACCCTTGCAAACGCAGCAGGAAGCATGTGGGGCGTGTCAGACCTCGGTACATACGAAAATATTAACTCAACCTTTTTTGAAGGAGGAGCTTCTGGCAATCGCGTGATAGCCGCAAAGGACGGAGACTGTTCTATCTCCCTTTCCGGTATCTTTTGGTCGAGTTCGGAGATTAGTTCTACTAACGCGTGGGGACGCTACATTTACTCCTCCCACAGTATCGTGACCAGCTTCTATCGGAGCAGCGACCGCACCGCGTTGTGCGTAGGTGATTAATTTAATTAAATATTTTTTATACAAAAGGAGAGGCCGCAAATGCGACCTCTCCTTAGATTATACTTTTATTTAAGCTTCTGCAGGAGTTTCTGCATTTTTATTATCTTTTTGTTTAGAAATTAAATCCTGCAATTTGTCTTTAATTTCTTCACCTTTTTTTTGCAATTCTGACACTGCATCATCTGCTTTTGATTGAATTTGTTTTGCGGTTTCATCAGCTCTGCGAGCCATATCTTTTGCACCATCAGCAAGCATTTTTCTTGTTTCTTCACCTGATTTTGGTGCTAACAAAATACCCGCAACAGCACCTATTGCACCACCTATTGCAAAACCTGCTAAAAATCTTGATAATGACATAATTAATTCTCCTTTACTGTTTCACTTTAGTATAAATCTGTTTGTATTCAATAACATTACCTGAAAGTTTTATTTCTTTTTATTCAATAGTGAATATACGGTCATAAAACCTTTCAAAAATCCCCCGAAAAGGTTGCCGGATAATTCTTTTGTTTTAGCTATAGCATTTGCCAAACCTGTTTTTACATTATCAACACCTTCATCTGTATTTTGGATAATATTATTTATTGAACGCATAGTATCGTTTAACTCTTTTAATGTTGGCGTTAGCTCTTTATTCAAAATTTCAGATGTTTCATTGACATTTTTGGCCAAAGCAGATAAATCTATCAACAATTTTACAAGGAAATAACCGACTACGCACAATAAAATCGCAGTAACTATAACTAAAAAAGTTAATCCGTTATTTAAAACTATTTGTGATAATTCAATGTCCATTTTTAACCCTTTATATTATTTAGTAATCAAATTCATTTTCACTACCGTTTTCACAATCTTCTAAAACCTTAGCCTTAGCCATTTTTTTGGATTTTAGGGAATTGTTTAATTTACGGAATTGTCTTTCTAATTTGTATTTCATAAGGTCAATAGATTCCATTGCCTGTTTTTTTGCATCTGTAATCTGAGGTGCGTGTTTGTCATAAAAATCACAAACAGTATCCTTTAGTTCCTTTCTTGATTCTTCGCCGGGTTTTGGGGCAAATAATACGCCGGCTACAATCCCGCCGACCACACCTGCTATAACACCCATTGAGAACATAAATGCTTTGTTTTTACTCATAGTTGTAAACCTCGTCTTTCAAATTTTGTAACAATCGTAACATATTTTTTTAGATTTTTCAAGTGGGGTAAGCGGCCAAATTAAATAATTGTATATACCGGCAAGAACTTAATATTTTAATTATCCATCTGCTTTTTACGAGTTTCTTCATCTTTTATAAATTGACAAAGTTCTTCAAGCCGAGAATCCTCCATCGCATCAATTAAGCTTTGAATATCGGTGAATTTACCAAGAGCAAATCCTGTTTCTGCAAGTAATACACAGTCATTACATAATCTGTATGTGCCGTAGCCGATTGAACCTGCCATACATTTATTTTTCCCGCAGCAATCGCAATCGAAATATTCATTTGCAACGTCAGGATTTTCTTCCAAATCGTCTATTACCATTTGTGCAACAACTTGCTGCATTTCTTCTATTATTTCTTCATTTGTTTTCGACATATTAAACCTCTTAAAAAGAATTTTTAGATTCTGAATCACCAAGTAGGAACAGAAAATTACGTTTCGCAAGCTCAACTAATTTTCTAGTCAGTTCAGAATGACAAAATTCTCTCAATCTTTTTATTTTATTAAATCATTCATTTCCTTTACGGCTTTATCCAAACCAACAAAAACTGCGCGTGAAATTATGCTATGACCGATATTTAATTCGTTCAAATCTTCAATCTGACGCATTCTGTGAACATTTTGATAATTTAGTCCATGTCCCGCATTAACCTGCATTCCCAAAGCATGCGCAAGTCGGGAAGCCTCATTTAATTTCATAAATTCTTCTTCTTCATCAGGAGTTCCGTATGCTAAAGAATATTGACCTGTATGAAGTTCTACAAATTGAACCCCCGTTTGAGCCGCAGCTCTGACCTGTTCTTCTGTCGGATCAATAAATAAACTAACTAAAATTCCTTCATTTATCAACGGAGAAACAAAATTAGTTATTCTTATTATCTGTCTTGCGACATCAAGCCCGCCTTCTGTCGTAACTTCTTCTCGTTTTTCAGGAACCAAACATACTGAATGAGGTTTTATTGAAAGAGCAATTTTTTGCATTTCATCAGTTACAGCCATTTCAAGATTTAGACGAGTTCTTAAAGTCTTTCTAAGCGTTTTAACATCAATATCTTTTATATGACGTCTGTCTTCTCTTAAATGTGTGGTAATAGAGGCTGCTCCGTTTTTCTCACAGATTTCTGCCGCCAAAACAGGATCCGGTTCTTCTCCTCCTCTTGCATTTCTTAATGTTGCAACGTGATCAATATTTACACCTAAAAGCATATTTTATCCTTTCTTTTAAAATTTCATTTTACTAATCTTTAATAAAGCCGTATAAGAAGGCAATATTGTAATCTTTTCTTCATTATCATCTGATTTTGAGGCTAATTCAATTGCTGTTCTTATATCTTCCTCTACAATAATTTTCTCCTGAGGGATTCCTGCATATTTAAGCCTTACAGCCATATCTTTTGCTCGAATTCCTGAAGTAATTACAAGCTTTTGAGCACACTTCAATTGTTCAAAATCACTATCCCAAAGCCAAGAAATATCCCTGCCATCTGCATAATTATCATTTATTGCAATAACGATATTTGATGACAAATCAACGGTTTTAAGAACCTCACTTGCACCGGTCGGATTTTTAATCAATTGTATAAGAGTATTATGCCCGTTAATAACTCTTTTTTCAGCCCGGCCAAAAATTGATTTATAAGTTGATACCGCTTCTTTTATTGTTTCATAATCTATTCCGAAAATTAATGCCTGAGAAATAGCTCCAAGTGCATTATAGGCATTGTATAAACCGACTAAATTAATTTTGAATTCATAAGATTTATTTTCTGTTTTATCAACAATTTTTAATTCGGAGTAATCCTGATAAATTTTTACATAACCTTTAAAATCCGGTTCCGGACGGGCATAACCGCATTTTTCACAATAATAATGTCCTTCTTGAGCAAAAAATTGTTTTGAATATTGTAAAGGATTAGTGCAAATACAATTAAAAACTTCGGTTGGTGCATTTGATGATGCGTTATGAATATCTGAAACGAATTCAACTTCTTCAAATCCGTAATACAAAGCTTCTTTACCTTTTCCAAAATTATTTACAAGCGGATCATCAGCATTAAGAAGCAATATTGCTTCATCATTTTTATCTATAGCATTTTGTATAAAACTCGCAGTAGTAGACAATTCGCCGTATCTGTCCAACTGATCTCTAAAAAGATTGGTAACAAGTAAAAAATCGGCTTTAAAATAGTCGTATAGTTTGGTTAAATATGCTTCATCAGATTCAATAACCGCATAGTCAAATCTTTTTGACGGCAAGATATTCAGCGCAAAAACATTAGCAACTCCTGTTAACATATTTGCGCCTTTGACATTATGAATAACTTTATTTTCGTCACATTCTAAAATATGAGCCAAAAGCCCTGAAGTCGTAGTTTTACCGTTGGTCCCCGTCACAGTAATTGCAGTATTTATATATTTTTTACAATATGAAAGGAAATCAGGACATATTTTCAAAACAGTCATACCGACAAATGATGTACCTGATGATTTATTCAACAATTTTATTGCTATGTATATCAAGCGTGCTATAAGCAATGTTATATAAAACCGAAATCTACCCATAAAATAGTCCTTTAGACGTATTCCAAAACTATTTATAATAATATACTATTTAATATATCACATAGTAAGAAAAGTTAAAAGATGTTAGAATTATTTTTTACAATTGTATTTATTGCGGAATTAATAATTGCAGGTTGGTTGATTTCTCATTTAAGAAAATGGGATAAAAAGGTATGTGATTTAAATCTGAAAGTTTTGGAAGTTAAACCGAAAATTTGTAAAATACTGACGAAATTTAAAAATTCAGTCGAATATATAACAAAAGGTTATAACAAAGCAGTAACATTTGTTGCCAATCAAAAATCAAATATTTTAAATGCTATAATAAAAAATATTGTAGTACTTTTATTAATTTTCTTATTAAAAATCCCCGGCAAAAAAGCTATAGCATTTTTTGATGTCGTATCAATGCTAATCAAAATCTTTAAAAAGCCAATGATTAAAAAAGTTTGCAGTTAAAAAAAGAGGTCTTAAAGACCTCTTTTTTAGAAATATGTAACTGTCCATTTAATGCCATTGTATGAATAATTACTATATGTACCATCAGTTTTAAATACAACTGATGATTTTGAAGGTTTGATACCTTCACCTGTTTGATAGCCGCAAGTTGCAGCAGATGTACGGCTCATTGCAAAATAAACATTATCTTCTTCAGCAGAACTAGTAGATTTAATCGCACCCATTAAAGTAGAACCGGGCATATTACCGGCATAAACTCCATCACAATACAACAGAATATCTGGAGGATTAACTCCAAGAGCTGCTGATATATCAACACTGCCCTGCTTAGCCGTTGTTGACTGCGGTCGAATAAACATTCTGCATGATTCATCTGTTAAAGTACATGAACTCGGATACAAATTCAGTCTTAAAGCAATTTCTCTGACACAAGCAGCTGAACCTGCTGCACCTGATGTTACAAAGGCTGAATTATCGCAGCAACCGTGATCGGCATCTGTAATAAGTCCGTTTTCTCCGTACCACTTACAACAATCTGTTGAATAGTCACCGGGTACACAACCGTTTGGCATAGGTGCAAGATTCGGATTATCCTGCGTTGCAATATTTTGTGTAGCCTTAGATAGTTGATCAAAAGATTTATAATTAACTGCCGGGATTGAAGATACAAAATAATCTTTATTTACAACATTCGGACCTTTTGGACCATTAATGTCGTAAACAAAAGGAATACTGTTCGCCTTCACTTGTGTTCCCAAACATATACTTGCACCATCTTTTAATGTTGCGCAAGCACCTGACAAATCAGATTCTATACCATATGGTTTTTTATCTTTATCTGAATATAAATAGTAGCTTGGAGCAAAACATTTTGATAAAATTTCAGTTTTATTTGTTGAAAAATCTCCATAATACTTGGAAACTTTAAGATATTTTTTTATAAAAGCACCGGAATAATTTTCATAATCTTCAGGAGTTTCACTGTTATACATAATTGTTTGTGAAAAATTCTGCTTATTTTCAGTAACCGCTAAAGTTGTAATTGCAGACTCAACACTTTTTTCAAGACGTTCTTTTTGCCTTGTTAATACGGAATCGTTATAATGTGAAATTATTGTAGGTAATACCAATGCTGAAATCACACCGACAATAGCAATTGCAAGCAAAACCTCAGTCAGAGTAAAACCTTTTTTATATAACCTATTATAAAACACTATTCAATAACTCCTTTTATCCTCTGTATCGTATTTCCATTATACCAATTTATTAGTATTTTTGCAATATTTTAAACAAAAAGGCATCAATATAATTATTGATACCTTTTACTCTCTATCTTCTTATATCTGTTAGCTTAATGCCATCAAAGCTTTAACTGAACGAGCATTTTCTTTAACTTCTTCATCAAAACCTTCTGATGAAATAGTATTTTCCAACACTTTCATTGCTTCCTGTTTATCTTCCAATGACAACAACTCGTTTATCGTACTCATTGCAACAACTGTTGACATGTCATTGATACCTTTACCTTTATTTGAAATTACTACAGACAAAGATGCAAATTCATTCCTTTTTACCAAAGCCTTTGAAGTCATTTCTCTTACTTCATCAATAGATGAATTTGTTCCTATTTCTTCCAAAACTGCAACTGAATCAGGATTTGGATTAATTGTCAGAGAATCGATAATATCGCATACTCTGCAAAAATTTTTATTAGTTTTAATCATTGTTTTATCCATCATCTAAATTCCCTCCCTATGCAGCCTTAGCCATATCTGCTTCTAATGCGGACAAACTTTCTATTAACATTGGCTTAATTTGAGCGTGAGGCTCCATTGAAGCCATTTTTGCAATTTCTTTTTCTCTGGTATTTATTGCAAAGAATGATTTAATGTCACGAGAAAGAACTTCACGCGCAGCATTGAAATTTCCTACTTCTCTGTTTCCTAATTCCTGCATTTTATTTAAAGTTGTAACAAAACTTTCTTTAACTCTTGAACAAAATTCTACAATTGACTCAATTCCTTCGTAGAACTTATTGCCAATACTGCCTAAAGAACCTACAAATGTTGAATAGATTCTTTTTGAACCTGCTGTTATATTACCTGTAAAACTTACTATATTATCTTGTTTTCCTTTACTTGATTCAAAAACATCTTCCGTTAAAATATTTTTTTGAAAATTTGATGCTGCAAAAGGATTAGATGACCTTACAACATTTTGTTCCGTTACGCTCGTATTAAAAATACGGTGGCTTAACTGAGTAATTTTTTCAATTGTTGACATATATTAAACCTCTCTTTAAATATTCACATACCAAGTCTATCATAGCTACTTTATAAAAAATCCACCTTTTGAATGATTTGTGTTAGAATGTGAATATGAAGTATAAAAATTTGGAAGAATTAGTTGGAGTAATAGCGAAATTACGTGCCCCGGACGGCTGCCCATGGGACAGAGCCCAAACTCATTCATCATTACGTCCTAATATGCTTGAAGAAGCCTATGAAGCAGTTGATGCCATTGATGATAACGATATGGCACACCTACGAGAAGAACTCGGAGATGTACTTTTACAAGTATTATTACATTCCCAAATTGCTTCCGAAAAGGGCGATTTTGATATTGAAGATGTCGCAAAAGAATTAAAAGATAAACTAATTCACCGCCACCCGCATGTTTTTGGTGATGCAAAAATCGGTACCGCAGATGAAGTTAAAGAAGCCTGGGATAAACTCAAAGCTGAAGAAAAAAAAGAAAGAATTTCTGCAATGGACGGATTGTCCCGCTCACAAGCAGCATTAATTGCCGCACAAAAAATTTCTAAACGTGCTGTAAAACAAGGTTTTGAATGGGATTGCGAAGATACATTATATGAATGTATTATGTCCGAATTTGAAGAATTTAAAGAAGCTTCAATTGAAGGTAATAAAGAACACATGGAAGAAGAATTCGGAGACATTCTTTTTGCAACGGTAAATCTTGCACGCTGGAATAAAATTGACGCTGAACAAGCCCTATTAAAAGCAAACAAAAAATTTGAAAAAAGATTTCGCAAAATGGAAGATTTGGCAGTAAAGCCCCTGACCGAATACTCGTTTGAAGAATATGATAAATTGTGGAAACAAGCTAAAAAAGAATTAAACAACCGGAAAGAAAAAATATGAAAGACATTCAAAACACTCAAGATGACAGAAATGTTGATATTCAGAAAGTTGGTATTAATAACTTAGATCTACCCCTGATAGTTCAACGAAAAAATTCTTCAGATCAAGTAGTATCAGCTCAAGCAAGAGTTTGTGTTTCTTTGCCGAGAAATTACAAAGGCACTCATATGAGCCGATTTGTAGAAGTTTTTAACGATTGGAGAAATAAAAATCTCCTGGGAGTGGATATTAAAGGTTGTTTGGAAAAAATTATCCAAAAACTGAACGCAAAAAGCGGAGAATTAAAATTTAAATTTAAATATTTTATTGATAAAAAATCTCCGGTTACAAAATTGGCAGCCCCAATGAGTTATGACTGCTCATTTGAAGGACGTATTAATGATGGAAATTATAAATTCATATTAGGAGTAAAAGTACCGGTAACAACACTTTGCCCTTGTTCAAAAGAAATTTCCCAATATGGTGCCCATAACCAAAGAGCACTTATTTCCGTTAAAGTTTCATATAATGAAACTGAACATATTTGGATAGAGGATCTTATAGAACTTGTTGAATCTTGCGCCTCTTGCCCTGTGTATTCACTGTTAAAACGCAGAGATGAAAAATATGTGACAGAACATGCCTGGGAAAATCCAAAATTTGTAGAAGACGTTTTAAGAGATGTTGTTGTAAAACTTCGTAATCACAAAACAGTAAAAGAATTTGAAGTTGAATGTGAAGCATATGAAAGTATTCACAATCATTCAGCCTGGGCATATCAAGCAGAAGTGAAATAGATATTACCGCTAAATTATTAAAACTTATAAACTATTATACACAAATAGAAGCCCCCGAACCATCGAGGGCTTCTATAATGTTTGTCCCAAATCTTTCGCCTTTTTCCTGCCGTTTGCCTAACTTAAAAGTGTTTCCAACAAATTTGCATTCTTCAATGCACCTGTTGATTCTTTAATTTTTTGTTTGTAAATATAAGTTCGCAAAGCTTCACGAATTAATTCACTTCTTGAACGGTTTTCGCCATCTGCCACTTCGTCAATTTTGTTCAAAAAATCTTCCGGCATTGAAATCAATACTCTCGCCATATATACTCCTTTTCGTCAAATAATATTTACAAACTGCTTACATATATATAAAAAATTTTTATATAAAAAAAGTGCCTTTTTTATATCATGAATATATATTTATTTTTAAAAACATTGATATTAGTGGATTTTAGCGCACAAATAGTCTTAATATTTCTTAATAAAAATATTTTTACTAATAATATTGCACATTATATTTATCCCTACCAATTTGGTATTGTTACTTTTTCATTGCAAAAACCTAACAAAATCATGTCATTCAGAGGTGCAAATTTCCGAGATTCCACGCTACGCTCTGAATGACACAGAAATTTGCACCGTGGAATCTCCTATTACTCAATCAATGAAAAAGTAACAATGCCTACCAATTTGAGCGGGTTAGGGTTTGTTTACCGTTTTTGTCATACATTTTGTCTTTGTACCAAATACCTTGAAATTCCTTATCCGGGCCAAACATATATTGCAAATCTTTTGAGACAAAATAAATTGCGCTTTTTAATTGACCTTTTCTGTTGTACTGCATTGAGGTATAAGGAAAATTCGGGTATTCGTCTGACATTACGTCTGTATAATATAATTTGCCGAATGCTGTATAATAAAATGCGTTAGTCGGATTGTTGTTATATTGAATTGCATACATTACAAGAGTATTTTTTTTGTAATAGAAAGCACAGTATTTAGCATCTTCATCTTTTGTTACTCCGTTGTTTGTAAGCATGTAGTGATGTTTAAAATCTTTATCTTTGAAATATTTTGCAAAATGAGTTTTAAATTCGTCTTTTGTAAAATAAATTTTGCTTGTATTTTCATCAAACAATTTTCTTTTATAAGTTTCTATATTTTCATCTCGTTGAGTCTGAGTAATATCAACCCAATCAAATTTTATTGCAGTCTCAAGAAGGTTCGGAATTTCTGTCTGATTTTCCTGTTGCTCAATATTTGCAGCTTCTTGTTCAATTTCGTCATAACTTACTATATTTTCAACAGCAAATACACTCTGCGTTATAGCGAATGTTAATAAAATTGTTAGTATTGCAATAAATTTTTTCATATCAACCTGCCTTTATATTTTGTTATTATTTTTATCCCAAAGGTTATAATCAAATGAGAATTGTACATCTACGTGATCGCCTTTAAATTCTTTAGGCAATTTTCCAAATGGTGCGGATTTTTTTAAAGCTCTTACTGCCGCATTATCCATATTGAAATCCCCTGAAGTCTCAAGTACTTCGTATTTTCCGAGTTCCCCGTTGCGTTTTATGGAGTATAAAAGAACAACTCTTTTTGAAGTTGATTGTTTTGGCGGAATCCAATTTGATTTAATTTTTTTCTGCATATTGCGCATGTAATCTTTAAAAATATCCGGGTTCTCAATTTTTGTATCTTGTTTGGCGGAAGATGACAAACTTTTTGCTGCGGCATAACTACCAAAAACTCCAACTAATAAAGAAAAAAACACTATTGCTGATATCGTCAATGTTACAATTCTATTTGTCTTATTCATATCCTTATTCCATTACAATTACAATTACAATTTATTGTTCAACACTTTATATGCAATTCTTAGTTTTACGGAAAACAAATTGTCATCAGGCTGAAACAAATTATTTTCATTAACAGCATAATCTTCCGGTTTTATAAGTCCGTTTATTTCAAACCCTAAAAATTTGTTATTTGCATCTCGTCTTGATTTGGTTGATATTGCATAAATAAAAGCTGCCATATCATTTTTATCTATAAGATTATCACCATTTGGCTCGCCGTGTGCTGAAATTTTATTAAAAGCATTTCTAATTTGTTCTTTTATTTTTTTCAAATATTCAGGTTTATTCATAACATCATAGTGTCCGAAACGGTATTTAAGCATATAAGCTTCGTATTGCTGATATTCAAGTTTTCCTGTAAGATTTTTGGTTTCTCTTGCCATAAAAAGAAGGTAAGATTCTGCCAGAAGTTGAACTTCTTCCTTAAATGTTTCATCTAATTTTTTTATGTCATCAGAGGTTTTGTCGGGCTTATCTGCAAGTTTTCTCCAAGAATCAGGAACAACATCAAAAGGTTCAGCATTCGGATTTGTAATCCCGCTTTGCATAACCATATCATTTATAATAATGGCAAAAGCCTCCCCAAGTTCGGCATTTCCGCCGGACAACTCCTGCAATATGGAAGTTCTTTGAAGACCATGACCAAAATTTTGCATATATTATTATCCTAGCTTATATCCCAGCGTCCGCAAGTTCCGCCCCAACGAGCGATAATATTGCCTTTTACGTCTTTAATTTTTTCAACGTGCTGGACTTCGTTAACACCTTCAACAATCGTAATTACTTCACAATTATTTGAACACCCTGTACAAGTACAAGTAATAGATGAAAAATGCATATCAGCTACGTTCCAACCCTTAAATTTTGTCGGAGTCTCTGTATATTGATGATTTTCCATCGCCAGTAATGCCGCACCTATCGCACCCATTGTCTGGTGATTTTCCGGAACAACAATTTTTGTATTCAAGGCTTCTTCAAATGCTTTCACCATGCCTGTATTTGTTGCAACCCCGCCCTGGAAGGATACCGTAGGCAGCAATTCTTTTCCTAATGCCAAGTTACTTAAATAATTTCTTACAAGAGCTTGGCATAAGCCGTAAAGTAAATCCTCAACAGGATAACCAAGTTGTTGTTTGTGAATCAAATCGCTTTCTGCAAAAACTCCGCATCTGCCGGCTATTCTTGCAGGATTTGTTGATTTTAGGGCAGTTGCTCCAAATTCTTCTATCGGGACATTAAGTCTTTGAGCTTGGTGATCCAAAAAACTTCCCGTACCAGCTGCACAAACCGTATTCATTGCAAAATCAGTTACAATCCCATCTCTTAGGATAATAATTTTACTATCTTGTCCGCCGATTTCCAGAATTGTTTGAACACCCGGAATATTTGTACTTGCGGCAACTGCGTGCGCGGTAATTTCATTTTTTACAACATCAGCTCCAACTAAAGAGCCTGCTAAAGCCCTTCCTGAACCTGTTGTTCCGACACCTTTTACATCATATTCGGTTATTCTTTTTTCATAAAGTTTGTTAAGCCCTGTTTGAACAGCTAACACAGGTTTCCCCGCAGTTTTAAGCATTACACTGTCAACATACTTTCCTGTTTCATCAACAAGTGCTAATTTTGTTGTTACTGAACCTACATCTATCCCTAAATATACTGTTAAACTCATTTTTTATTCCTTTTAATATAACACTGACATTCTAGCATGAAAATTATTATTTACGCAAAAAATTTATATTTGAACTTTTTTAAATTACAATCGTTATATAAATACAGAGGTAAGAAAAATGAAAGAAAAATGTTCCAAATACGAAGCATTATTTACTTTTAGAAACGAAGAAGAACTTTTTGAGCATATTCAAAACTGCGAAGATTGTAGAAAAGAACATGAAAAAATGCTTAAAGTTTCCGAATTAATTCAAGAAGTAAAACCATATTTCAAGAAAAAGCGTAAAAATCTTGCAAAGATAAAAGCAGCTTGCGCATTATTTCTTGTAACGGTTTGTGCAACGACATTAGGTGTAATAAATTTCAATACCGATATTTCAGATACATTAAAATACGGTTCAACACTGAGTGCGGAAGATTTAGGTTTGCCCGTTGATTCATACGGGTTAATATATATTGAGTAGAAATTTATGGATTTTAATAAAGTAATAGAATCAAATAAACAAAATATTAAAAATATAATACGTCTGAT
This sequence comes from bacterium, assembly GCA_017467605.1. Taxonomy (GTDB): domain Bacteria; phylum Cyanobacteriota; class Vampirovibrionia; order Gastranaerophilales; family Gastranaerophilaceae; genus Zag111. Next base: position 12,989 of record JAFUSQ010000043.1, read on the forward strand.
TACCAAAGAAGATAACGAAGATTTGGAACAGGAAGTATATCTTAAGATATGGAAAAATTCCGACAAATACAAAGAAAAAGGCTCTATAAAAAGTTGGATTTCAACAATAACACGAAATACTTCTCTGGATTATCTAAAATCTTCTTACCAAAAGGTTTTTAGAACATCAACTTCAGAAGATAACGTTATATCAAGTATAAAAGATAAAAAAATTTCTCCGGAGGAAAAAATTGTAAATCTTGAAAGGCAAAAAAAAATAATTGATGCAATCAACAGCCTGAAACCGAAATTCAAAGAAGTCATTATGATTTGCGAAATTAACGGCTATACATACGAAGATTGTGCAAAAAAGCTAAATTGCCCGATAGGTACGGTAAAATCAAGAATTTATAACGCAAAAAAAGAATTAGCAGAAAAACTACAAGACTTACTATAGAAAGGATAACTATGAAAAAACTACTTCCACTTTTATTATTTTCGGCAATGCTTATTCCGGTACAATCTTTGGAGGTCTTTGCCGCTGAAACCAATGCAAAACAAGAAACACAATCAGTTGTTCGCCAAAAACCTTCAAAAGAAGAAATGCGCAAACAATTTGAACAGAGACTAAATTTGTCAGATAAGCAAAAGGAAAAAGCCAAAGCTATTCACCAAAAAGGCCACGAAGAAATGAAGCCTGTTATGATGCAAATTGCACTAAAACATCAAGAGCTTAAAAATTTAAAAACATCTGACCTTTCAGAACAAGCTAAAACAGAAAAAACTGAACAATTAAAAGCTGAAATCAAAGAGCTTGATAAACAAGCACAGGAAATCAGGAAGAAAAATACTCAAGAATTCGAAAAAATTCTGAATAAAAAACAAAAAGCAGAACTTGAAAAAATGAAAGCAGAAGGCAGAGCAAGATTTGAAAAACACCACCCGCCAAGACCTCCGTTTCAAGGATTAGGAGCTCCAAGTTTTTTATTCCCGCCCAAAACAAACTTCGGTAGTGATTGGAAATAAAATAAAGAAAAAAACAGAGTATCTCAAAGCGATACTCTGTTTTTTATTTACATTTATGTTTACCTTCCCAGCTTAAATCATTACAATGTAAGTAGTCCATGTTATTATTTTCCAACACCCAAGCAGTACATGATCCGGCTGCTCCGGTTCTTTTCCCATTGCAGGTTTCAAATCCTATGATACTGTGAACATTTTTTCTGCCCAATGGTACAATTCCGTTATTGTATACTTGAAAAGCAAATAAATCTTTCCCATCTGTGTTTGGTTTAGAGAATCCATTAATATCTACATATATAGTAGCACAATTCATCATATAAGCCCTATTCCCATAAATACCTACTTCACTACTGCCTTCTTTTATATTCACATCAGTTTTGCACCAGTAACGGGAAAGGGAATCTCCATTATATGCTTGTATTGATAATGAAGCTCCATTAATTAACCTGTATTGCGGATATTTCCAGACTTGTGCAATCCAATTAGAATTATGACGAGTATCATAATCAGTTGCAAAACAAGCCACAGGTGAATTTACACCTTTACACTTTTGTATATTTTTTATGTACCTTGATAATAAATCCCCCATTTTGTCCGAACAATCCAAATAATCTTGCGAATAAGTTGATTCATTTATACTGCACCAACCGTCTATATCACCTTCGTCGGCAATTGCCATTTTTATTGCATGACTAAGTATGGAATAAGTTTGTTTCAATTGATTTATAGTTCTTTTTTCTTGATATTTCTGTATAAGAGACGGAATAGTCAATGCACTTATGACACCGATAATGCCGATTGTTATTAGTCCTTCGGCTAAAGTAAACCCCGCAGAGCGCAGTAGTCGTGGAGTTTCATTACTTTTCCCTACGGGATGATTCCCCTGCGGCACTTCGTGCCACTTCCCCCATTGGGGCAGAGTAATTTTTGCCTCAAAGTATTTCATTAAATCCATATTAAACTCCTATTCTGATATTTTATATCACGTATACTACACTTTTATATCATATTTGTCAATATTAAATGTCCTTATATATCATTAGAGTTTTATCAAATGACATTTAGAATTTATTTTAGGGACTTAAAAATGGACGATATTAAAAAACTTTTAGGACAAAGAATAAGAGAATTACGCAAGCGAAAAAAATACACTCAAGAAAAACTCGCCGAAATTATAGGCATTGAACCGAGAAATTTATTAAAAATTGAAAATGCACAAACATTTCCAAGAGCCCAAACACTACAAAAACTTCTTGAAACATTAGAATGTACTCCAAATGAGTTATTCAATTGCGAGCACATGAATTCAACAGATTATATGAGAAAAAAAGTTTTAGAAAGAATTAAAACAGATGATGAATTAGTAAAATTGATTTACAAAATAATAATGTAAAATTTACCCCCAATATATTGGCATTGTTACTTTTTCATTGCAAAAACCTAACAAAATCATGTCATTCAGAGGTGCAAATTTCCGAGATTCCACGCTTCGCTCTGAATGACACGAAAATTTGCACCGTGGAATCTCCTATTGCTCAATCAATAAAAAAGTAACAATCCCAATATTTTACCCCTGAAGTTTAGATATTTTTAATTGAAAAACTTCTTCAATATTAATTCTGTTTAATACATCATCAATCAAAATTTCCGGAGTTAAATTTGAAATATCCCCATAATCTGGCAAATATCCTAAAATATTAGAATTTGAATACTCCTTTATTATTTGAGGGAAATATTTTTCCTCAAGATTTTCAAAATTTTCATCATACTGATTTACAATAAACCCTAATATATTTACTCCTTCACTTTGAATGTACTTAATCGCACTAATAACGGAATCAATTGATGTCTTTTTAGGATTTACGACTAAAACAAGCGGAATTTTTAATGTTTTCACGATATCCAACTCGGTTAAATATTCAGCAATTGGTGAAGATATACTATTTGAACCTTCCAAAATATTACAATCCGTCCCCCCGTGCAAACTCCTATACTCTGCTAAAATAGCATTTATATCAATTTTAACTCCGTTTTCATAAGAAGATACAAAAGGAGAATTTGAACCACACAAAGCATAAGTCGACTGAGTTACTATATTTGAATCAAATTTCTTTATAAAAGACAAATCAGGCGAAATTTTAAATCCGTTCATATCTATTGCATTACTTTGAACAGGTTTATACACGCAAGTTGTATAAGACAAACTTTGCATAGTAGATGCCAAACCTGCACATACAAGCGTTTTACCGGATTGTTTTTCCACACCTGAAATAAAGACATTTAGCATAGCTTCATACTAACATGACACAATTTTTATTGCAAAACCCAAAAATACACCAAAAAATGTATAGTTATTCCTTAAATTTCTGTTAAAATCACACATAAAGGGAGAATTATGGCTAAAACAATTCGAGAGAAATTAGAACAAAGAGAATATAAAATTTTAAGTGATATAGCAACAAAATCAGCGGAATCCAAAGGAAGAAAAGAAGCAGAAATTCAATCAGATTTGAGAACAGATTTTCAACGTGACAGAGACAGAATTCTGCATTCAAAAGCTTTCAGGAGACTAAAACACAAAACTCAAGTGTTCTTATCTCCTTTTGATGACCATTTCAGAACCCGTTTAACTCATACTCTTGAAGTTTCACAAATAGCAAGAACAATAGCAAGAGCACTTGATTTGAATGAAGATTTAGTTGAAGCAATATCATTGGGTCACGATTTAGGACACACTCCATTTGGTCATTGCGGAGAAGGGGTTTTAAATGAACTTGTCCAAGGCGGGTTTCATCACAATATTCAAAGCGTAAGAGTCGTGGAAGTATTAGAACATTTGAACTTATGTCAAGAAACAGTTGACGGTATTTTAACACATACATGGGGATTTAAGCCTAAAACTCCGGAAGCTAAAGTTGTTCAATTCGCGGATAAAATTGCATACATAAACCATGATATTGAAGATTCAATAAGAGCAGGAGTTATTTCCGAAAGTGATTTACCAAAAGACTGCATTGAATATTTTTCATCTAATCAAAGCAAACGTTTGAATAAAATGATTACCGAAATTGTAAGCAACTCTATCGGGAAACAAGAAATTACAATGAGCGAAGAAGGCTGGGCTTATACTACTAAACTCAGAACTTGGCTTTTTGAAAATGTTTACAATGACGAATCAACCGCAAAACTTGAAGAATATAAAGCAAAAAAAGTTATAAAAGAATTATTCTGCCTGTACTGCGATATGTTGAAAAACGTCTGTCCAAAAGATAAAATTGAACGGGTTGTGACAGATTATATTTCCGGAATGACAGATAGGTATGCGGTTGAAAGATTCAAAGATAATTTTATACCAACAGGCCTAAAATGCAGTGCCAGAGATGATTTTTTATTTAAACTCGCAAACTTAGAACTCGCATAAATGAATATACAATATTTATATGAATATTTAGAATTTCTTGATGTAGAAAAAGGCCTTTCAAAAAACACTTTGAACGCTTACAGAAATGACCTTCTTGTTTTTTTGGAATTTTGTGAATCCGCAAATGTCAAAGAAATATCTGATATTGAACGAAATAATATTAATGCTTATATTATAAATCTGCGCGATAATAAATTTTCCCCGACAAGCATAACCCGAAAAATCGCATCATTGCGAGGATTTTTTAAATGGTTTTGCGCAAATAATTACGGTTCAAAAAACCCCGCCCAAACAATTGAAACCCCAAAACTTCCTAAAAAATTGCCCAAAGTTATGACTGTCGAAGAACTAACTTTTATATTGAATTCAAATCTTGATATAACACAAACTTTAATTGTTGAATTGTTATATGGCTGCGGCTTAAGAGTTTCCGAACTCGTTAATCTAAAGCTAAACGATATTGATATAAAATCGAAATATATTCAATGTTTCGGCAAAGGTTCAAAAGAAAGAATTATCCCGTTTGGCAAAAAAGCTAAAGATGCCATTTTAAAATATCTAAAACAACGTGAAATTATTACTCTAAAAAACAAAATTACCGGAAACAAAATATTGTTTTTGAAAAAAAACGGCAAACCAATAACAAGACAAGATGTTTATACATTTATCAGAGCGCAAGGAGAAAAAATTCATAAACATATATCGCCGCATACCTTAAGACACAGTTTTGCAACACATTTACTTGAAAATGGTGCCGATTTAAGAGTTGTACAAGAACTTCTCGGACACAGTGATGTTTCTACGACTCAACTTTATACCCATATCACTAAAAAACGTCTCAAAGAAGTTTATTTTTCTATAAATAAAGATTAATTCGTATTTTGAGGAGATTGCTTGCGGCTATATTCTTTAAGCTTTTTATCACCCCAAGCTCCAATTCTATTTAGTACCCAAGATGATATAGAACCTGCAAGTAATGATTTTGAACCTGCAAATAATTTCGCATTACAATACAAAGAAACACCGATACCTGCAAGTGCCGGGAAGCCGTATTTTAAAGCAATTGAACGTCTTTGTTCATTATCTTCGGATTTGCCTAAATGATAACCTAAAATTCCTAAAGACCCAACCATTGTCAAAATATCAGTCGGCGCTGAGCCCAATGTTAAATCACGAAGTTTACTCAAAAAGTCCTCAGTTTCAACATGTATTGATTTATCCAAAGATTTTATACCCTTTCTGTAAGACTTTTCAAGCAGTTTATATTCATCTTCCGATAAAATTCCTTTGTATATATCCAGAATATCTTGAATTTTTCCCTGCTTAAATCCTGAAATTTCGGATTTTAATTCGGCTAATTTGGACAAAATAACATTTGCCCTATCTTCTTTAATAGTTTTGTTTTGTAGTGCACCTTCTATTTCTCTTACTATAGAATTTATATCTCTGGATATTGCACGTTTTAAAACGGCATCTTTACCGCCTGAGGCGATAAGCTTTTGTAGATCTCCGCGAATTTTCCCGAGTTTTGTAATATTTTTTGCATCTTTATAACTTATTTCTCTTACAATATCAAGAATTATATGATTTGAATTTTCTGCCATATCGGCAAGGTTATAAGATAATCCCTGTCGTTGTGAACGAACAAGAGTTTGAATAATATTTTTTTCTTTTGCAATTGCTGATTCAGCCATAAATTTATTTATAACATCTGTAGACCAAAAAACTTTTAATTTTGCAAATGCAGCCTTTAAATTTTCAGCAGCTTTTTTATATTTGTAATATCTTGATTTTAAAGATGTTTTACCAAAATTCTTACTGTAATCTTCTCCAATCTCAGTCATTAAACCGGAAGCCTTTTTCAACCATTCTTCCTTAGTTAATTTAACACCATTTATCTCTATGATTTCGTCCAAATTATGAATTCCCGCTCTGCGCGAAGCGGATTTTGAAGCTTCAAATGCCAATTCAAAAAATCTGTTTGTATCTTCATAACTGCTTAATACGGAACGTCTGCCAATTTTTTCAAACAGATGAGTGATTTTATCATGTAATTTTCCGAAATATTTATTAGAGTTCATAATTTTTTTGAACAACATATCTTTAAATGAAGTAAAATTATTAACTGCTTCAGCTTTTTGAGATGCATGATTAAGAGTTTTACTCAAATAAAGAAATACTCTGTTTGGAGCTTCGTCAGTGTTAAGTTTTGATTCAAGTATTTTCCGTTCAAAATATTCGCTCAATTTTTTCAAATTTTTAGATAAATTTTTAGGTCCTCCTTTTAAAACAAAGAAAATTCCTGCAGCCGTCAAAACGGTAACTCCGGCAATTGATAGACCAATGATTTTTAAATTATTTGTTTTTCTTGCTTCATCAGGAGAAATAAAAATTTGTCTCGGATCAGGCAAATAGGAATTATTTACATAAGAATCTTTTGAAGTATTTTGAATATCGCGAATATTTGCAGGCAGCCAAAATCTGTTCGGATTACTCTTTGAGCCTTTTAATCCGAAAGAATCCAGATTTTTTCGTTCAATTTGCGGAATTGAATTGTACATAAAACACCGGCCTACACAATTATTAAGTCCAAAAGTAACCCAAAATTGCGTATCCGACTACATGATTTTAAAGTTATGTAACGATAATAAAAAAACATTCCCGAATATTATACTTTATTCGGGAATGTTTTTATTAATAAATTAAGCTCTAGATTTACTACGATAATAATCTCTTACATTTGTACCATCTGCACGCACATATGAATTTACATGCACGACTCCTCTGCCATATGCGGCTTCTCGGCGTAATTCATCATTTGTAGGCATAATACCACCCATTGCTTTTAATTGAGCATCAATTTCTTTTTCATATTTAGCAAACTCCTTACTTGACATAGCTCCAACATCTTCTCTTGTAAATATCCTATTACTGCCTGTCAACGGATTAACATAATCATACAAGTCAAGTCCTTCGTCATTGGCTTTTCTTGTCCATTTAATAATTTCTATCAACAAGTTTATAAGTGCAGCTTTATAATAGTTCTCATTATTATTTTCTACAACAGTAATATTATTCCCGCTATAGATCGAGCTTTTAGGTTTGAATTTAGATGGCTCTACCTTTATATTAGTGTTACTATTTATTAGATTAGGGAAAATTTTTTTTTAATTTATTTCAGGAATATTATCAAAATCATTAGGATTAGTTTTAGTAAATCGTGCATATCTGGTTACATTATTAATGTATTTACCATTATTTATATTTTTTGAACCTAAACCATTATAAATTGATTTTTGGTATATATTATTTGTTGATTTCCCCACATTATCGAGCATTTTGAAACCGGATTTCAAAGTATCATTTATAAAGCTCATAGGTGAAAATATTTGTGATGAATACATATTACCTACAGTATTTTTATTTTTAAAATTAATATATTTATTTTCGGGTAAAATCTCTTTTTTATATGGTTTTGCTTGATATATTTCTTCCTTTCTAAAACAATGAAGATAGTGATTTTCTGCAATATTTTTTATTTCTGAGATATTAGGTAAAATGATAATTTTACCAGATTGATTACCTATCAATAAATTTTCTGCAAATAATAAATCTTTCATTCGCCCATATGTAACAATATTAGAATCATTGAATTTAAAATATTGCGGATATGAGTTAACTATAAATTTACTACCAATAGGTGCAAGTGCATATGATGGTAATCCAGTTCGATGTGACAATAAATTTGCAATTGAAGCACCAAGAGAATACCCTGTAAATTCGATTTTTGCATTTGGGTATTTTAATTTTACTTTCCTATACAATCTCTCTGCATCACCATACTGCGAAGGGATATTATTATATCTGAACATAATATTGACATCATTTTTTAAATCATTAATACGATCCATATCTGTACCTGAAAAAGCAATTACTATTTTATCATTTTTTTTAAACACACGATAATCAAAATCGATATTTGAAGAAGTAATTCCAAATTCATACAAAGTTTTCCAGCCCTGTACATCTTTTTTGTTATGTGCTCCATTGCATAATTCAACTGTTTCATAATATTTATTTATGTAATTCATACTTTTTCCTTTTTATTTTAATGTTATAATCAAACTGTGAAATCTTTATTTTTTAAATCATTATTAAATGCTTATTTTTTATTACAATGTTTAATTTGTATTGTCATATCAATTGGTTCAATTTTACTTTTATCGTTGCTTATATTTATTTTAATAAAAGATTATAATGTATATTATCTTTATCTGCTTTTAAAAACTATTTTTTATCTTGTTATAATCTATATAGCAACTTATGCTACGTATAAATTGAGAAAAAACAAAAAACTAAATATTTATCAAATAATATTTTCTATTCTATTTCCAATATATACTGTACTATTTAGTTTTAGTATTTATAATACATATATTGATATGGTAAAATATGGTTTCTAAGTTTACTATGATTTTTAATAATACCTATATCAGCAATAGCTACCAAAAATTTAATACAAAACAAACTATTGACAAAACTTCAAAAGTTTTCTGCTATAAATTTTCCAATAATTATAGTTCCATTATATTTTTATTTGATTTTTAAATTAATAATATTGACTTATACACAACCTTTCTGATTTCGGCAAGGACTCAGTCAAACGACCATATTTTCAAATAAGTCTGTTACAAACAATAGCTTAATTATAATGCATACTTAATAATTTGTCAATATTACCTAATCAGGAAACAACTCTGTGTCAATTACTTTAGCAACTTCAAGTGCTGAATTTTTATCTGATAATAATTCCTTAACAGATGCCAAATCTTTAATATTTTGTTCGCGTCTTTGCTGATTATAAAGCAAATCTTCAATTTCGCCCGCGATATTTATAGAATTAACACTATCTTGAATAATTTCGGGCACAATCGATTTGTCGGCAATAATATTCGGCAAAGATACTCGTTTTATACACCTAACAAGCAAATAAATCCAATAAAACAACTTTGGACCGCGATATGCGATAATCATTGGAGTTTTATAAAGACAAGCTTCTAATGCAACTGTTCCTGATGCCAGAATTAATGCATCAGAAACACTTAACAAAGCTTGGTTTTCACCTTTAACAACCTGAATATCACAATCACCAAGATATTTTTGATAAATTTCATCAGACAAATTCGGAGCTTGAGAGATACAGAATTGCAATTCAGGGTGGCGATTTCTAAGCCTTTTTACACTATCTTTGAAAACACCCATTAAATTTTTCAACTCAAACTCTCTGGAACCCGGAAAAACTGAAACAAGTTTCCTATCAGGGTCAAGATTGTGATTTCTAAAAAACTCTCTGCGTCCGGCCTTTGCCGGCAATTGCGAAACTAAAGGGTGTCCGCAATAGTGCGTATCAATACCATACTGAGCATAAAGCTGTCTTTCAAACGGAAAAATGCACAAAACTTTATCCACAAATTTTTTAATTAAATTAATTCTGTATTTTCGGCTTGCCCAGACTTGAGGCGGAATATAGTAGTAAATTTTAATTCCAGCTTTGTGCAAAAATTTTGCGACTGATAAATTAAAAGCCCCATAATCAATCAACAAAACCAAATCCGGTTTAAATTCATTTTTGAGATAATTAACGACATCTTTTCCGAGTTTGAAATGATTTATAATAATTTTTGGTGAAATTCCCATCGCGGACATATTTTTTTGATCGGCAAAAAGCTTCACTTCTTGATTTTTAAGATTAATTCCGCCAATACCTTCGATTTCCAAATCGCAATTTAAAGCTTTCAACTGCTTAACCACATTAGCAGCGTGAATATCACCTGAATATTCACCTGTTATAATAAATAATCTCTTTTTCATACGCCCATTATACATAAAAAAAAGTAATATAAAAGGTTTATTTACAGACAACAAAAATTTAAGTATAATTCCATATGCAGGGTTAATTACCAAAAACTTCCGCTTAACACACGATAGAATGAAGAAATCGGTTAAGAAAGGAGGTCGCAACTATGCTTAGGCAAATAATAATGCTACTACTGGCATTAAGCATAGCAGTAATAGCATTAAAATCTTAAGTGTAGGGTATGAAGAGAACTCTTAACAGGTTGGTAAAAGTTGTTAGGAGTTCACCCTGCACATATATTATTTACTATTTTTTGAACTTTGTCAACCAGTAATAATATTAAAAAAGACAATATATAGTAATTTAATAATTCATTTTACCTTCTTCAAGTACCCGAGCGGCACAACCATAACCTAAACTTTGTCCATCATTTTGACACTTAAATACAGGATCATCTGTAGTTTTCCAATAAGCCAAATAATCATCTCCTCCCATTTCAGTTACAGAAAAAGCTTTAGAACCTACAGGATATACTCCACCCGTATCACCTATTGAAAAAGCAAAGATATCCCTACCAAATTTATTGGGTTTTTTGATCCCATTTATATCTATTACTATATCTCCTAAAGAGCCATTCATCATGCCTCCATTATCACTCCTTGGAACATTAAAAAAATTATAACTCATTATCATAGTCCCATCTATAAATATAATTACTGTATCTGTATAATTAAAACTATTATTCCCGTCCAACTCTGTATATTTATAATTATCTGTAGAAGTTAACTTTCTAATATCAGCAACTTTAAAATATTTTCTTAAATTTACATAAAAATTACTACAAGAATCTGAATCTATAGTATGTGCTCGACTACAATACCCATTTTGTCCTAAGGATAAAAAAGTTTCAGTTTGCGAAAGTGCTGTAGTATTATCGTCAGCAAGCATTCGTTTAAAACCTTGCTGTATGGTTGCATAAGATTTTTGTAATTGTGTAGTCCAAATTTTCTTTTGATAATTACTAACCAAGCTTGGAATAGTCATTGCGGCAACAACCCCTACAACACCCAGTGTAATTAGAACTTCCGCTAAAGTAAACCCCGCGGAGCGCAAAATTCGAGGAGTCTTGCCAAAGTTAGCAGCAAAATTCCCCGTCCGGCGAGGACCTTCTACCAAAGTAAATGCCATTTTTTTGTTCATATTAGTCTCCTTTCAAATTTTAAAATGAATACTTCGTGCTTGTATCTTATCACAAAAAAGATACTTGCAAGTATCTTTTTTAGAAAATGTAACAAGCAGGGGTATTATTAAGAACACATCAATGTATTAATTTATAAAAAAGAAATAGGAATGTAGCATAAAATGTTTTTAGAAAAAAAATTTATTGGTCAAAAATTTAAAGAATACAGAAAAAAATTAGGTTTTAGTCAGGAAAAGCTTGCCGAAAAAGCTGAATTGGCTCTCAAACATTACGGCAGACTGGAACGTGGCGATTGTATTCCGACTCTGCTAACATTTTTTAAATTAATAGAAATCTTGGAAATACCAATGTCAGAATTCGGTATTGACATAGAAAATATAGAAAATGAAAACAGAAATAAACTTATAAGAGAAATTTATTTATCTGATACAAAAGAAATAGATGCATTCCTAAATATTATAAAAACAATAAAAGCTTTAAAATTTAACTAATATTTATATCACCATGTACCTAGTTCTTTACTGCTAAGAAGCGTTTCCATTTCTTTTTCAGATGTTTTTCTTGAAATTTTCTGTGACAACGCTGTACTTATTAACATAAACTTTTCAAGAGCTTTATCTGTAAACTTAAGATATCCATCATTTATATCTCGCAAAATTTTAAAATATTTTCTAAAGAAAAATCCTGGAATCATCATATAATGTAATTCTACAAAATTATAGGACAAATTATCTGAAAAATTAGTCAAATTTTTTGTACAATCTCCTTTACAAACACATTTTACATCTACTATTTCATTGCATTTGTTAATTTTCTTTATACACAATACATGGGCATTTTGTCCATTATCTTCTAATAAATTTTTCCCGCAATATTCACATTTTAATTCGACTATATCTCCAAAAACATTATTTATAACATTTTCTTGTACCATTATTAAACTCCTTAGTATACATTTATCTCTACACAGCCATGATGACGATGTTGTGTTCGTCGGCATATTTGACAACTTTTTCTTGATCTACAATTATGGTTTCATTCGCTTCGACCGCAATCAATGATGCATTCCTGTGTGCCATCGTCCTTAGGGTTCTCATTCCAATCGCAGGAATATCAAAACGTTTATCCTGCTTAGGTTTTGAAACCTTCACTACAACCGCTCCGTCTTTGGCAAGTTTTGCCCCGCGTTTGATACAAACATCTGTCCCCTCAATCGCCTCAACCGCCATTATCATCTTATCTTTTATTACAACAGACTGCCCTACATCAAGTTTTCCCATTTCCTTGGCTAACCAAAATCCGTAGTTCACATCTTCCATCTGCGCTTCCGTCGGTTTGTGTACCCCCAAAACCCCCGCAGGTATCATTAAATTCTTGATAAATATAGTCTGATCAAGTACCTCTACCCCGATTTTTGATAGTTCTTCCACTATCATAAGCATTACCTGATCATCATTTAATCTTGATGCCTCTTTGATTAAATCCACCGCTCGTTTATCAAATTTGTGAAGCTGCAGCAAAACTTTTTTATGAACTTTACCAAGAAACGTCATCTGCTTAATAGCTTCGTCTTTTAATATCCCCTCAATTCTGTTTACTTCCCCGGGGTGACAGCAATAAACCTTTGAACAATATTTTTTCAGTTCCCTAACATTATCTTTTGCAAGCGATATACAAATGACTTCAAATCCGTTTTCTTTAGCGTATTGAGCCATTCTGACAGGTAATATTCCATCTCCTGCAATTAGTCCCTGTTTATTTTCCAATGTTATTGCCACTATATTTTTCCTCTTTTCCATTCTGTCTTGTCAATTTTGATTTAGAATCTTATCTAATCAGATTTAGAAATCTTACGTAAATTTTTTATCTTTTTTATTTCGTCTTCTGATAATATTTTAGCACCACCAAGAATTTTTGCACATATTACTGTTTTTGCATAATATTCAGCAGTTTCCAAATGTAAAAATGCATTCTTTACCGTATCGGAACCAACAATTACACCATGATTTTTCATCAGTACTATATCATATTTATCAAAATATTGCGAAGTCTTTAAAACCAAATCCTCAGATCCAGGCAGGGCATAATCCGCTAAAGGAATTCCGTCATAACAATAAATAATTTCAGGCAGAATTCCATCTGTCAAAGCCATACCTGATGCTGAAAATGCTGTTAAATAAGGACTGTGAAAATGAAATATGGCATTCACATCTTTTCGTTTTTTGTAAAACTCTATATGCAAAAATTTTTCACTTGACGGCTTCGGATTACCCTCTAAAACATTTCCATCAAAATCTATTAGGGAAAAATCCTCCATAGATAAAAAGCCGTTTGCACTTCCTGAAGATGTAATTATAATTTTATCCTGAAATCGGGCAGAAATATTACCTGAAATTCCGGGTGTATACCCTCTTTCTCCGGCAAGCATACCGTAATCAATTAAGTTTTGCTTTAATTTTTCCAACATACTAATCAATTCTTTCCTTATCAGGATCCTCAATATTTATAACTTGAGCATACTCAAGAACTTTTTTAGGTTTTTCCGGGTGTTTTCTAAATGATATTTTATATTCTGACTTAGGTTCGACCTGCACAGTAGCAGGAGTAAAAGTCAATTTGCGTTCATTTGATTTGTCCTTTTTACCCAATTTTTCCGGATTTTTTATAATCATTTTATCGTAATTAACTTTTGTATTTTTAGTATCAAAAGCAACATCTATACCAACATAAGTCGTTTCTCTAACAGTATCATACCCGAAGCGAAGTTTTAAATCGTCCGGTCCAACCGCAATAACAAATCGGTTTTCCTGAAATACGCGACCGCTTGGAGAATCGTCACTAAGGTTAAACACCCCTTGCCAGCCTATAGACAAATATTTACAAACTCTGACAATTTCTGTTAAATATAATGCAGAATGCCCGTATCTATACTTGTCATAACGGGGGATAGGAGTTTTATCATCATATGCTGATTGATAATAAGCAACATCTTGCATCCAATTTTTATATTGAAGGTGAACCCTTGGCCCAACACGACCGATAAATTGGGTATCACCTGTTCCGTACAATGCAGCAGAACCTTGCATCAGGAAGCTTAAATCTACATAAAATTTATCTTCCGGCCGTTCATATGAATACAGTTTTTGAGCAATTTGCGCCATATAACGTAACCTTGTCGTAGTTACGCCATTACTTTTGATATGTTCGCCGTAGTAATTTCTGTCGTTATCTTCCATTAAACCAAATCCAAGTCTATGCCTAAAGGATAAACCTTTACCTTCCGCTAAAAAATTTGGCAATGAATATCTTTTATCATAAAAAATTTCTGCCATATATTTAGGCATTCTTGACCCTAAAAACCATTCGTCCATATATGAATTTGCAGAATATTGCAAATGCAAATTATCATCTAATCTTTGATTACCTTTTAAGAAGAAAATATTCGCTGCCGTTCCATAACCTAATTCTGTATCATTATAAACATGCTTATATTTTAATGCTCCACCAAAACCAAATTTCTTTTGATAATTTAAAAATGGTATAACTTTTACAACCGCACCGTTAGGAGCACCAAATACAAATCCGGGACCAATAAACATACCCAGTTTTCTTTTATTACCAAGTTCCGGATAACTGGCTTCAAAATAATCTCTGTCTTTATTTGTGTAAGCTGTAATACTTGGCCAAGTAAAATAGTATTTACCTTCTCTGCCAAATCTAACTTTTTTAGCGGTAAATTTGTCATTATATTTGCCGGCATCTATGTATATTTTTTCGGCATCAATCGTTAATTTATGCCCTTCAGGACGAGTTAAGAATAAAGATTTTTCTTCATCATTCACAATCATATTTTGGAATTTGGGACCAATCATAGAAGAGTACATTCGATAAATATGAGATTTATCAGAATGAATATTACCTTTTGTTAATATCAAATAATCTCCTTGCTGTACGGCTTTTTCGGCAACCATATCCATCATTTGAGAATTTAATTTTGGATTATCCATCAACATTTGTTCTTCATTCATATCAACTTCAAAATAATCCGCATTAACAGGAGTTCCATCCCTTGTTACAACAACATTTCCTATTGCTTTTAATATGTTTGAATCTTGATTATAAACCATTTTATCAGCAACAACTTTTGTATTTTGAGGAGGGACGTAAAGAATAGGTTTGCCTGTAGCAACCATATCGCCGGTTTCTTCGTCATAATTAACATTTTCAGAATCAAGCATTAATTCTTTTTGAGTTTTATGTTCAGCAATACCCGTTTCAAAAGACAAAGTATCTGATGATGAAACATTCGCCTGATTATTTATAGAATCGGCAATAGAACCTTCTTCTAAAACTAAAGATGAATTTTCTTGAGTTTCTTCTTTAACTTTTTTCCTTTTCCAAAATTTAAAACTTTTTTTAGGTTTTTTATCTGATATTTCTAATTCACTATTTTCATCAAGTTCAGAAAGGTTTTCTTCATAATTTTCACTGACTTCAGGATTTTCAAATTCATCAGCACTTTGAGGTGAAATAGAACGGATTTTATTTGTAATAATTAACCTTATTTGCTTGAAAACAGGTATATCATCATCTTTTAAAGGTCTGTAATTTGAACCCGAAACCCCACTGCCATCATCAAATCCGTAATCATCATAACCGGAATCATCTCTTATATCAGGCATAACAGTACTCATTGGAGAGCGGAAAAAATTCTGATTTTGAAGATCACCCATAGAAACTCCGGGTAAAGCATTCTCCGAATCAATCGCAAATGTTTGATTCATAAAAACTAGTATTAAAAATGTAATATATATAAATTTTTTCAATTTTTATTCCTTTAATTTTAGATATAACTTAGCGGATTAGTCGGTTTACCGTTTACACGAACTTCAAAGTGACAGTGAGGGCCTGTACTATATCCGGTAGAACCTTCACGCCCGATTGTCTGACCTTTAGTAACCCTTTGTCCGTTTGAAACATTTATTGCTGACATATGACCGTATAAAGTTGTTATAGGTTTTCCGTTAACAACACCGTGGTCTAATATGACAACTTTTCCATACCCGCCGTACCAGCCTGCATAAATGACTTTACCGTCATTAGATGCTCTGATTGCACCTCCGTTTGGGCCACCTATATCAATACCTGAGTGGAAAATCCGGCTTTTAAATATAGGGTGTGTACGCCAGCCGAACGGTGAAGTTATAGGGCCTTGTATAGGTTTTATAAACCCTGCTGATGACACTATAACCTGACTTGAACCGGGTTGAGAATTTTTCTTAGTCAAACTTTCAATCATGCTTTGAATACTTGCAGATTGTCTTGCCAATTCCCTTTCCGAACGTTCATAATAACTTTTATCTTTTTGCAAACGTTCAATCATTGACTTATTTTCGGCAATTGAGCCTTGAATGGAAGCTCTTTGGCTATTAATATCGCGAATTGAAGCTTCAGCCATTCGTTTTTGATTTTCTACCTGAATTTTCAAAGCTGCAATCTCATCAGCCTTAGCTTTCACAGCCTGCATTCTTTTATAGTCATCTTTGATAACTATTTTTTCATAATGAAACATATCCATCAAAGAATTAACATCAGTTGCCGAAAGAATCAATTCAAACATACCGAATCTCTGATGTTTGAAAACCTGACGAATTCGAGACTTCATTTGAGCATCAATTGTTCTAAATTCAATAATGGCATTATTTAATTGTTTTTCCATTGAAGAAAGATTTGCAATCAAAGCATTATATCTTTGTGTAGTTTCACGAAGCTCAACCTGAGCTCTTTCGAGTTTTTGTTGATTATTACTTAACTTATTTTTTTCATTTCGCAGTTTTAAATCTGCCTGACGTTTCTTTTGTAAAAAATAATTACGTTTGTTGTTAGCCTGATTTAACTGCTGGGTTAAAGAAGATTTTGTCGGAGCAGCAAAAGAGGGTACTCCACCTATAAATAAAGTCCCTAATATTAACCAGCTTAGAAATATATTTTTTAATATGTTTTTAATACTCATTTTTCTATACTATTTTACAAGTAACGGCAACAACATTAAGCCAACAGTCCATGCGATAAATGTCAACGAAATAATCGCCACGATAGCTTTTTGGTGTTTTCTGAAAAATTCCATAATTTCTCCCCTTAACAACACTATTCTACTATTAAAATAAATTATATGCAAATAAAAATATCAACAGATAAAATCTTATTAATATTTTGTAAAAAATTCTTTGGCAAATAACAATTCATCAGATTTGCTCAATTTTGAATTTTTAATTTTTTTATTCAGGACATAATCAAAACATTTTTGGAATTTTTCTCCTGAGCTATAACCCAAGTTCAATAAATCATTACCACAAATTTGTAATTTTACATCTTTCAGGTAATCTAAATACCTTAAAGAAACTTTTTTATTTATAGAAAAATACATAATAATTGTTTCAAGATTTACTTGCGACATTGTTTTAAAAATTTCAATATCACTATGAAAAGTTTTACTCTTTAAAGTTTTAAAATCATTAACAATCTTTTGCTCAGTTTTGTTCAACGGTAATTTGTCAATATCAGGAATAAGCCCTGCATAAATTATCCAAATATTTTTCGGATTATATTTGTTAATCAAATTTTCAAAATTTATTTTAGGCAAATCAAAATTTTTATCAGTAACCAATTTATAAATTTTTTGATTAACAAACTTTTCAAATGCAAGCTGAGAATTTAAGTCAAAAGTTTCTTTAAGTTCTTTTTGAAGGCGTTTTAAAGACATATCATAATTTATGTTTAGCAAATATTCATCTTGGAGCTTTTTTGTATGATTATCCAAATCAAAGCCAAAACGAACCGCAAATTTTAATCCTCTGACAATTCTTGTCGGATCATCAATAAAACTTTCATCATGCAAAACCCTTAATTTTTTATTTTTTATATCTTCAAGACCGCCGGTAAAATCCTCAATTTCACCTGTTAAAGTATTTTTTGCAAGAGCATTAATCGTAAAATCACGCCTTAAAACATCATCTTTCAAAGAGCATGCTATTTTTTCAACTTTAGGCAAATGCCCTTTTTGAGGATAAATTTCTTTACGGGTTGATGCGATATCGATTTCCTGATTATCAATCTTTACTTTTACAGTTCCAAAAGGTTCGTTAACTCGTAAAATTTCAACATCTTCAAGAGTTTTGGCAAATTCTATAGCATTTCCGACATAAGTTAAATCGACATCAAAACTCTTTTTGCCCAAAATTTCATCTCGGACAACCCCGCCAATATAATAAAGATTTTTATCTCTTAGTTTCATAGAGTTATATTAACTCAAAATAATATACTCAACAAGCTATTACTATTGCCAAGGATAATCTTTTGAAATTATCCAACCATCTTTCATAATAAGTGCGGCACAAAAAAGTCCAGATGTACTACAAGAACGCAAAATTTCATCTCTTGAAAATTCAGAACCCCTTGGCACAGGTTGAATTGGATTCCGGTTATTCAAGTCAGATTCAAGAAAATATGAAAATACAAAAATATCTTTTCCATACACATTTGGTTTAGAATTTCCATTAATATCAATAAATAATAATCTATATCCCGGAGAAAAACTAACCATTATTTCCGTTCCATCAAGAAGTATAAGCTTTGACATTCTTCCTACATTAAGATAATAAGTGTAAGAAGAATCGGAATATTCCGGCATAGAGCATTCCCCGCTATGCTCACATTCACAATTCTTGGCAGTTTTTAAATATGGAATAAGATAAGTATTATTAAAACGTACTATATCCGCGCAAGATACCCAAGAAAAATCCCAGCCTGAAATTTCACCATAATCCGCTTCGGCGAGCTTTGTAGCTTGAGAAATTTGCGAATAAGCACGTTTTAACTTACTGACTATTTGAAGTTTTTGATATTTAGAAATCAAATTCGGAATAGTCATCGCTGCAACTACACCGATTATGCCGATTGTTATGAGAGTTTCTGCCAGAGTAAACCCCGCCTTCTTTTCCCCTCGCCCTGCGGGAGAGGGGGCAGGGGAGAGGGGGCAATGCGTGAGTTGTGAATCATGAATATCTTTACGGTTATTAATCCCCCCGTCATTGCGAGGAGGACGTAAGTCCGACGAAGCAATCCAGTCGTTTCTGTACGAATTTTTCTGGATTGCCGCGCACTCACTGTCTTGGATTTGCTCCACGCTCGAAAAGTTTCGCAATTGCAGCTTCGTTGCAGTTTGCTCAATTTTCTCGCTATCCGGACTCGCTTTGCTCCGTCCGTCCGCAAATCCGCCGTCGTTCGTGCTCGCAATGACAGTAACGTCATTGCGAGGGGGATTGGGTTTGTAATTTAACTCATTGTCATTATATTTACCCCCATTTTTAATTTTCAATTTTAATAAATCCATTTTTACCTCCTTTTATATAACTTTAAATGTTAAATACATAATATCAAAATCGATAGGATTGTGCAACATTAATGAATAACATTAAATTATGATTACATTAAATGATATAAAAAAGACTTTTGGTATTGCATTAAAGGAGTTGCGCGAAAACCGTAATTTGACACAGGAGCAGCTCGCAGAAAAATTAGGATTAGAAACATTTCAAACAATAAATCGCATTGAAAACGGGAAAACATTTGTATCTGGAGAAACTCTGGAAAAAATATGCAATTTTTTTGATATAGCACCAACTTTTTTCTTTGTCCAAAATCCGCAAATTTTTACTAAAGAACACATAAATTATTGTAAAGAGATAGATAAATTAATGCTGTCTTTACCCCAAAATAAACTTAAATATTTGTATAATATGGCTCTTGTTTTACAAGATTAATTTACAAAATCTAATTTAAACTAATGATGCTCATAGATTGATTTTAGCTTAAAATAATGTACAATAAGATATGTATAAATTTTAAGAAGGTCAAATTTATGTTACAAGAAGCAACAAAAGCACTAAATTCAGCATTTAACAACAGTTTTATAAGAAAACTGAGTCAATACTTACACGATTGTGTGAGGGAAGAAGTAAAAAGTTCAACTTTTAGAAACTTAAAAGGGGACAAAGATAATAAGTGGATATTTTTAAAGGAACAAGAGACCTTATTGACTCAAGGCTTAGACTACCTTAAACTTGACGGTTCTAACCCAAACTTAACAGAATTGATGCTTCAAGGTGTTTCAAGTGCTAGAGACAAATATTTGATTTACGGCTACATGTTTTTGGTTGGAAGAAACGGGAAATCCAAAAGAGCTTCCGAATTTTTAACTCCGCTTTTGTACGTTCCATGCCGGCTTGAAAGAAACGGAGTCAGCATAAATTGTATTCTGCAAGATGACGTTCTGTCATTGAACACAGGTGCTTTGGCCGCTCTTATGAAAAAAGGGGAAGATGATGATGAAGTAGATTTGTTTTTGGAAGGAATTTTAGATGTAGTTCCGGATTTGCCGATTACAAAAGAAAAAATGGACATTTTCCTTACCACATTAAAATCTCTAATTCCTGATATAGAAATAGCTCTCGATAATTCCGAAGATTTTGAAGAAGATAACGTAACAAAAGATGAACCTTCAAAAGATTTATCAGATATTCGAATAACAGGCGAAAATTATGACGAAATAATTGACGATGAAATTCAAGAACAAAAACAAAAAGCGTCAATGGGTGAGATTAAAAAGCTTAGTGTAACATACCAAAGTGCAATTATTTTAACAAAAAGACCTGCAGTTACAGCAGGAGTTTTACACGAACTTATGCAAATTGCAGAAAAACCAAGCGGGGTATTTAGAGAAACAACCCTCAGCGTAATAAATGATGAATACACTCAGTCAATTGAAAAATCTTTTCCTATGAAAGAATCGGAAGAAGGATTTTATCCGATAACCCCGCTTGCTCTGAGCGATTCGCAAGAAAAAGTAATTAAAAACATTGAAAATAATAAGCTAATAGCCGTTCAAGGACCTCCGGGGACCGGTAAATCTCAAACAATCGTAAACCTTGTTGCACATTTAATTGCAAACGGCAAAACCGTTCTTGTTGCTTCTCGTATGGATAAAGCGGTTGATGTTGTATCAGATAGGCTTAACAATCTTGGAGCTCCTTATTTGGCCTTACGTGCAGGCAGAATGAATTACCAAAGACAATTAAGTGAACAGTTAAAAGAGCTTGTTTCTAACAAAATTGGTCTAGATGATGATGTAGAAGATTTTATTTTTGCTGATATCAAAGACATGAAGCAGCATATAGACTGCATTAGAGAAACCGAGGCAAAGTGCGAAAAAATTATAAAACTCGAAAAAGATTGGCATACCTTAAAAGATGAAATAAAACAGCATTCCCTAACTGTTGGTGAACTTCAATATATAAAAAGACCTCTTAAAAAATCTGAAATTGACAATATCAATGATGTCATAAAATCATTGTCAGAAAATATGGAAAAATCAGGATTTTTTGCCGGTTTAGCCAATATCTCAAGTTTAAGGCAATTAAAGAAAATTCTCGATATAAAGGATTTCGAAGTTGAACCGGAAAATTTAGACAGACTTAAAGTCGAACTTGATTTTGTAACTCAAAAATGGCAATTACGAAAAATTGAAGCAGACATTCAAAAAATCGGAAATCTCCATGTTATGATGGAACAAATTCGTCAATTAAAACGAAAACAAGGCCCGCTTGCAGTTAATGTTTTAAAAAGTACAAGGCGAGAAGCTTTAAAAGCCTTACTAAGAGATGCAAAAAAAGTTAACCGCATAAAAATACATTCAAGAGCTTTAGTCAGCAGAAAGAAAAAAAGTAATGACAGTATTATGGAAACCGAAGATTTCAAACCATTACTTGATGCTTTTCCTTGCTGGTGTGTTACAACATACGCGGTATCGGATTCCCTGCCATTGAAACCCGGAATGTTTGATGTTGCCGTAATAGATGAAGCTTCTCAATGTGATATAGCAAGCTGCTTCCCTATTATGTACAGAGCCAAACGTACGGTTGTTGTTGGAGATGACAAACAATTACCTCACTTGTCATTTTTAGAAAAAGCAAAAGAACAATCCTTCCTGAGTCAATACGGAATACCTGATAAATATCAATTGATGTGGAGATTCAGAACAAATTCAATGTTTGATTTGGCAGATTACTACTCAATGAATTCGGTTATGCTTGATGAACATTTCAGAAGTTTACCGCCAATTATCAATTTCTCTAACCACGAATTTTATAACGACAGAATTCGTGTAATGAAAAAAGACACTTTAGAAAATGATGCAATTGATATTATCAAAGTGCCTGACGGTAAAGTCGATATGGACGCAACAAGAAATTTACCAGAAATCGAAGCCTTAGTAAAAACTTTGCATGAAATTATAATTGAAGACGAACGTAAAAACCCTGATAATCCGGTATCTATTGGTATTATTTCACCATTTAGGGCTCAGGTGGAACAGTTGAAAATTTCTGTTCCAAAAGTTCTATCCGATTATATGATTAAAAAACACCAAATCGAAATCGGTACGGCACACACTTTCCAAGGAGATGAAAGAGATATTATATTGATGTCGTGGGCATTTGCAAATAATTCATATCCTCAAAGTATAACATTTTTACAAAAACCGAATTTGTTTAATGTTGCAATTACCCGTGCTCGAAGCAAATGTATAAATTTTGTATCACATGATTTGGAAACCATGCCTGACGGACATTTCAGACACTACGTTTCTTATTTGAAGCAATATAAAGACAGAAAAGAAGCAATTCAAAATGAAGGAATTGATGAAAATATTTATAAAAACTCATTAGAGCGCGAAATTGCAGAAGAAATCAGAAAACTTGATCATACTGTTCAGGCAGGGGTAGAAATTGCCGGATTAAGTGCAGATTTGGTCGTTGATGATAAATTTATAATCGAAATTGACGGAGTCGAAGATAATAAAAAACTTCACCACATGTCAAATATGAAAAAACAGGCAATATTAGAACGCTGCGGATTTAAAGTTAAGAGAATAACTTACAGAGAATGGCAATATTCTTCAAAAGCCTGCCTTGACAGGGTTTTAACCTTAGAATAATAAACCGGCTTTATCCAGTTTATTATATATTTCGCTCAAATGATTTTGAGCTTCAGAGTACTTTCTTGTATAATTCAGGATTTCATCTTGGTGTTCTGAAATCTTTATTACGTACTCAAAAATATTTTGAACCTGATTATGATGTCCTTTTGGTAAATATTGCGGAGATAAAGACATAGAAATAATCTCAGGTTTGATATTTTTGTTTTTAAGAGTTTTAAATATTGAATAGAATCCGGCATCAATTCCCTGAGGAGTTTTATATATTGCAAAATCATCAGTTGTATCAAAGCCTGAATTACTTACGTAATCAGCATCAATACTTAAAAATACTCTTTTGCCTGTCATATCGGGTAAAGTATTTTCCGTACAAGTAATAATTTTAATCTTTTTATATTTACGACCTTTAGGGAACAGAATTTTATTGATTTCATTACCTTTAATATATTCATTGAGAGAACCGGTTTTGGTATCAATTACGAAATTTTGTGTATATGCATTGCGGGTCAGGGGATTAAATACAAATTTTAATAAATTCATATTTTTAATCATTGCATTTCCGTACATGCCTGTGCCCATTATTATATAATCATAGCAATCTTCGGCAAAAAATGTTTGCAGGGGTAGATTGTGGGCTTCTTCTTTTGGCATAACCCAATACAATTCTTTAACTTCGGGGTATTTGGCAAGATATTCGTTTATCCAATTTTCAACACCTGCTGCACCATATTTTATAACAGGATAATTTAAATACATATCGGAATGAGTGTCAAAATTTATCAAAATAGGCGGGATTTCAAGTCCATTTTTTTGAGCATATTCTGCAACATCTAAAACTTGATTATGATCAGTATTTGCATCAATTAATTTTGTATTTTCAGTTACTTCACGAATCACAGAAACAGTATCAGGAGTATTACTTTTATTAAACACAAACGCACAAATAATCAATAAAAATACGATAAAAGAAATTCCTACAAGTTTTAATTTTTCCATAAACATTCCCTAACACATATATTCTATTTATAAAAACCATAAGGTCAAATTTATTATTTTACAATAAAGATTTTTAAGTTATTATAAACTCATACACTTGTCGAAATTTATGAGGGATAAACAATGAAAAAGGTTTATATAGAAACAATGGGCTGCCAGATGAACAAATCCGATACAGAAAGAATGCTCGGAATGTTGTCTCATTTTGATTACGAAGAAACAACAGAACCTAAACAAGCAGATTTACTTATGGTAAACACATGTTCAATCAGACAATTAAGTGAAAATAAAGCATTTAGTTTGATTGGCACATGGGGCAAGTGGAAAAAATCTAAACCGGAACTAAAAATAGGTTTTTGCGGTTGTGTTGCGCAGCAAAAAGCTCAACAAATATTTAAACGTGCACATTATGTCGATTTTGTTTTAGGCACTCATAAAATATATTCTCTCCCTGAAATAATAAAAAAAATTAACAATGGAGAAAAGGTTTGCGAATGCGAAGAAACTAATGCTACAGAAGACGATAAAGCAGTAAAATTTGACATAAACCGCGTTAAATCCGTTAATGCTTGGATTCCAATAACAGAAGGATGTAATAATTTCTGTACATACTGTATCGTTCCATACACCAGAGGCAGAGAACGTTCCCGCCAACCTGAAACTATTTTAAAAGAGGTTAAAGATGCACTAAATTCAGGCTTTAAAGAAATTACTCTTTTGGGACAAAATGTTGACAGTTACGGAAAAGATTTTAAGGACAGAAGTTACAGACTTGCTGATTTATTAAAAGAAGTAAATGCAATTGAGGGACAGTTCAGAATACGTTTTGTAACTTCTTATCCGACAGATATAACTGACGAACTAATTCATACAGTTGTTGAATTAGATAAAGTTTGTGAATATTTCCATATTCCAATGCAATCCGGAAGCAGCGAAGTTCTTAAAAAAATGAACAGACGCTACGACAGAGAAACATATATACAAATTGCTGATAAAATCAGGAAATTAGTACCTGATGTTACTATAACAAGTGATTTTATTGCAGGTTTTCCGGGAGAAACAGAAGAACAATTTGTAGAAACGCTCACTGCAATGGAAGAAATAGGACTTGATTATTCAAATACTGCCGCGTATTCTCCAAGAGAAAAAACAGTTGCAGCCAAATGGGTTGATAAATTTATTGATGAAGATACTAAATTTGAACGTCTTGCCAGATTAAACGAACAAAACAGAAAATGCTGCCTTGCTTCAAACAAAAAATTTGTCGGCAAAACTATGGAAGTTCTTGTTGAAAGTTTTGAAAACCACAAAGGGAAAAACATTATAACAGGCAGAACCCGCAACAACAAAATTGTTCATATTCCGTACGATAAAGATATTACAGGTGAATTTGTATCTGCAAAAATTATAGGCTGCAAAACCTGGTATTTAAACGGCGAACTTACAAATTAAAACATTATATTTAAAAGCTTATCATTACTGCCTGCAGCATAAATAATTCCCCAATTGGGTAATATTCATCACTATTTTATTTTATAAAATAAAATTGAAAATATGATGGACATAGGTTTTATAGTAATATCTGCCGTTTTGTTATATGTTGCAATTTATTTGTATTATCAAAACAAACACCTCATAAAAGGAATTATTAAAAATAAAGAAATCGAAAATATGAAAGAAGCTTTTCTTGCGACATTGGTACATGACCTTAAAACCCCAACCAATGCTCAACTTAATACACTAAATTTGCTCAGGAATGAAACTTTTGGCAAACTTAATTCCCAACAACAAGAAATGATTACACTTACCCAAGAATCTTGTAAATATATGTCAAATCTCATCGGCACAATTATGGATACATATAATCACGATTCCGGAGAAATTCATTTGGATAAAACTGAATTCAATATAGCAAATTTGATAAATAATTTATGCGAAGAAACAAAAGTACTTACGCAAAATAAAAAACTTGAAATAGTATTCAAAAATCAACTCTCAAATGAGAATATTTATGCCGATAAATTACAAATTGAACGTGTAATTATGAACTTATTATCCAACGCAATAACTTACAGTTTTTCAAATTCAATCATAGAGATTAATTCGATTTCCCTCGGCAATAGTATTGATATTTCAATAACTAATATAAGTAAACAAATCCCTGAACAAGAACTTAAAACAATTTTTGATAAGTATAAAAAGACAAAATTCGCAAAATTCAACAGAACAAGTACAGGTTTAGGTTTGTACTTGTCAAAACGAGTTATCGAACTTCATAACGGCAGAATTTATGCAAAAAGCTTTCCTGACGGGAAATGCATTTTCGGTTTTAATATACCGATAAATTCTACCGATGAATTCGATTTATCCGAGTCAAATATTATAACAACTTAGACTATGCCTTGAGAACGCATTGCTTTTGCCAATTTTTGGAACGCAGCAATATTAGCACCTGCAACATAATTTGCAGGACAACCGTATTTGTCGGAAGCAATTTTACAAGAATTGAAAATATTTATCATAATTTGTTCAAGTTTTGCTTCAACTTCCTCAAATGTATAGTAAAATCTCATACTGTTTTGAGACATTTCAATAGCTGAAGTGGCAACACCCCCGGCGTTTGCAGCTTTTGCCGGTGCTACAAGAACTCCTTTTTCGAGAAGATAATCGGTAGCTTCTTGAGTACAAGGCATATTGGCACCTTCCCCAACTGCAATAACACCATTTTCTACCAAAATTTTTGCAGAGTTAAGTGTTAATTCGTTTTGAGTAGCACAAGGAAGCGCAATGTCTGTTTTAATCGTCCAAACAGGAGAATCATCACCTGTTTTTTCAATATATTTTGCACTTGAATGAACTCGCAAATATTCTTTTATTCTTCCGCGTTCAACTTCTTTTATTTGTTTAATTAAATCTAAATCAATACCGTTTTCATCATAAATGCAGCCGTTAGAATCGCTCATTGCAACGACCTTCGCACCCATTGCAACTGCTTTTTCGCAAGCATAAATAGCAACATTACCTGAACCTGAAATAGTAACAGTTTTACCTTGCAAAGAGTTATTATGGGCTTTAAGCATTTCACGCATGAAAAACATCAATCCGTAGCCTGTAGCTTCAGTTCTTGCAAGAGAACCGCCGTAACAAACTTCTTTACCGGTCAAAACTCCGCCTTCATATGCATTGCGAATTCTTTTATACTGCCCGAATAAATATCCTATTTCTCTTGCTCCGACACCAATATCTCCAGCCGGTACATCAACATCTTGTCCAATATGACGATATAATTCTGTCATGAAACTTTGACAAAATCTCATAATTTCATTATCTGATTTACCCTTAGGATCAAAATCAGAACCGCCTTTTGCACCGCCAATCGGTAAACCTGTTAAAGCATTTTTGAATATTTGTTCAAAGCCTAAAAATTTCATAATACTTTGGTTTACACTCGGGTGAAATCTCAATCCGCCTTTATACGGTCCTATTAATGAACTAAACTGAATTCTGTACCCTCTGTTAACAATAACTTTACCTTCATCATTTACCCAAGGAACTCTAAAGGTAATAATTCTTTCCGGTTCAACCATTCTTTCCAAAAGTGCAATACCTTCGTATTCTTTATGGGTATCAATAACCGGTTCAAGTGTGGTTAAAACTTCCTTAACAGCCTGCAAAAATTCAGGTTCATTAATATTTTTTTGTTTTGTTTCGGCTAAAACTCTTTCTAAATAAGCATTCATAATAACTTCCGTCCTTCTAATTCATATTTCCGTAGAAAATAATACTACAACAGTAATGACATTGCAAATATTATTAAATTATTTATCAAAATCAAAAAGTTCAGGGAGTTTAATTTTTAATGCACGAGATATTTTAAAAATTAATAAAAGACTGGGGTTTCGCATACCACGTTCTATAAAACTCATATAAGTCCGGTGAATACCAAGCTTCTCAGCAAATTCTTCCTGAGAGAATTCAGCTTCAAGTCTTTTTATTCTGACTTGTTCACCAAAATTTTTCAAAATTTTCGTATTCATCTTAATAATTTTAATATTTGAATACTGACAGTTACACATACAATCAGTAACAAATATAGGATATAATACATGCTATACTTGATTAATTGTTAAATTATGATTATAATGTAAATATATAAAACTATTGGAGGTAAAAATGGATTTATTAAAATTAAAAATTAAAAATGGGGGTAAATATAATGACAATGAGTTAAATCGCAAACCCAATCCCCCTAAGTCATGTCATTACGAGCCCGAACGTAGTGAGGACGTAGTAACCCCCTGCAAATCTTGCAAGGTGTTGCGATTGCGACGCTCATTTCATTCGCTCGCAATGACATGTAAAAATGGAATTGTGATGGGGGTAAATAAAACAAATTTAAAAGTCCATACATTTACCCCTCCTCGCAATGATAGTAACGTCATTGCGAGCACGAACGACGGCGGATTTGCGGACGGACGGAGCAAAGCGAGTCCGAATAGCGAGAAAATTGAGCAAACTGCAACGAAGTTGCAATTGCGAAACTTTTCGAGCGTGGAGCAAATCCAAGACAGTGAGTGCGCGGCAATCCAGAAAAATTCGTACAGAAACGAC
>JAFUSQ010000044.1 GCA_017467605.1 bacterium
GGAATTACACAAATAACCGCTTTTATAACATTTACCCCCTCTCGACCGACACTGCGTTCGCTAATTATTTGTAACACTCGACATTAAAGTGGACAACTCGCTTTAATGTCACCCTGAACTTGATTCAGGGTCTATTATTATATGAACGCTCAAACAAGTCCACTCTTGTTGTTGTCTCGTGTAACAATAATTGCTCACTTCGTGGAGGTCGAACCAGATGACCTTTTTGCTAAATATGTAACTAATTGCTTGACATGTACAAGAATGACATTATGCTTAGTTCTTATTGTCTTATTGTTTTAATAACCTATATTAAAGTTTTTTTAGATTTTTCCGACATGCATGTTGCATGGTACAAATTATGAGGTTTTTATGTTTAATTCGGTAAATAATCCTTTTGGACAAAGAATAGAGTCAGCGATTTCTACAGGACAAGATAAACAACAAAAACAACAAGATCAACAAAAAGATGAAGAAAAACACTATCTTGAAAATGACGAAAAAGATGAAGTTAAAATAGGCGGTTTACCTGTTTTGACTGAAGATGAAATTATTTATATGACCAACAATTATATAAATAATCTAAAAAATGAAAATGAAGGTAATGACAAAATTATTCAAAAGCTTGATAAATTTTTAGCAAAATTTGATGTCAAAAAATTTATGAAACAAAATCCCAATATGACAAGTGCAGATTTTCATATGATTATGTATAACGAAACTGCAAATTTATTAAATTAAACCCTAGCGAATTCCTGCGGATTCTCTCATCATTTGAGTTGTTGATTTAGAGGCGCCGCCGTTAGCATATGAACATTCATTATCACCGGGTAAAATACCAATTTGTTTTACATAAACATTTCCGCTAACTTTGACGGATTCTGTAGGTTTGACTGAGAATGGAAATATATCTTGTCCCCATTTATTTGGCCCTTTACGTCCGTTTACGTCCATGGCAAACTCACCGAAATTATTACCGCTATTAGTAAAAATAATCATACTGTTATCTAAAACATACGCATGAGAGTTAGAATAACTATTAAAACAATTATCACCTGCGATAGGGTAATTATCAGGTAAGCAGCCTTCTGCCATAACATCTGTTTCACAAGTTCTGACAGTTCCGAGTGCTCTTGTAAAATCTTCTTTGAATTTTGTACATTGACCTGTTTCGGAAGTTGGAGTACCTTCTGCAATTTTTAAAGCAAAATCAGTTATTTCGCTTCCCGATGGGGAATCGTAGCAAGCGTATACC
The DNA here is from genome assembly GCA_017467605.1 of bacterium. Taxonomy (GTDB): domain Bacteria; phylum Cyanobacteriota; class Vampirovibrionia; order Gastranaerophilales; family Gastranaerophilaceae; genus Zag111. The sequence goes on from JAFUSQ010000044.1 coordinate 1,256, forward strand.
GCGCCTTTAGTAAATACAATGTTTCTTAAAGCTGTATCAAGCTTTGCATATGCGGCTCTGAATTCAGACAATCTTGCTCTTTGTTGAACTGATGAGCCGACAGTTGATATTGTTAAAGATGCCAAAACCCCTATTAGTGTAATGGTTATCATTACTTCAGATAAAGTAAACCCTGATTTTTTACCCAAAAATTTCATACTCAATAATCCAATCCTATGTACTTATTTTAACATGTTTAGCTTAACTCGTCAATTGATATATTATGCCCTTGGGTGAGTTTCTTCATAAACTTCTTTCATATGCTGCATTGAAATATGGGTATAAATTTGGGTATTTGAAATACTTGCGTGCCCCAAAAGTTCTTGAACAACTCTTAAATCTGCTCCGTTTTCGATCAAATGTGTTGCAAAACTATGGCGAAACATGTGCGGAGTAACTTTTTTAGGTAACGCTATTTTGTCAACAATGTCATTTATAACATTTCTAATCATTCTTGTTTGCAAACGGTAGCCGGTTTTATTTATAAAAACGGGGGTATCATCATTTACCGGCGGAAGTTTATAACCTTTTGCAATTAATTCTCTTGCGGTATCAATATAACCTTGCAAGTAGTTTTTTGCTCTGTCTGTAATCAATATAATGCGTTCTTTTGAACCCTTACCAAAAACAGTTATTTCATTATTCGCTAAATTCAAATTCCCAAAATTAAGCCCGCTTAATTCGGAAACTCTCATTCCGCTTGCCCATAAAAGTTCTAAAATAGCTCTGTTTCTATAACCTGCGGGAGTATCTATGTTAATATTACTTAAAATTTGTTCTATCTCATCTGTTGTGAGGAATTTTGGGAGTGATTTAGGTCGTTTGGGGGATATTAAGTTCTCAGCAGGATTATTCTCCACTTTTTTCTCTCTATGCAAGTATTTATAAAAGGTTCGCAGGGAAGCAATCTTTCTTGCAACAGTAGTTTTTTTGTAATTAAAAATTTGAATAAAATGTAAATATTCCCTGACTTTTGAAAAATTTACCGCAGTACAATCTTGTTCTCCAAGCCATATCAAAAAAGCTAGAATATCGGCATAATAAGCTTTTGCCGTATGTTCGGAAAAATTTCTTTCAGCTAAAATATATGTTTTAAAATCTTCCAAATCTCGTTTTGAATTTTCGTTTAGTCCCATATTGTAACCTTGTTGCTTTTTTATTATAACTATTATACAATACTTTTGTAAGATTAGAATAGTTATTAAGTAAAAAGTAGGTGAAAAAATGAATTGTAAAAAATTATTAGTTACTTCAATGATTTTAACATCTTGCATTCTTTGTGCACCTAATGTGTTTGCTGCTCAACCTATAAAAGCTCAAGTATCAAAAAGTTACGTTGATATCAGTAAATTGATTGAGTACAACAATTATGAAGAAGCTGATCAGCGTTTAAAAGCAATTTTAACCAAAAACCCCAATGATATAGATGCTAAAGCTTTACAGTTAATGTCATTTGCAAAGCAATGGAAATTAGCACCTGCACAGGCAGAATTGGACAAATTATTGAAGAAATACCCTAACAAACCGGAACTTCATTATGCTCAAGGTTTAGTTTATCTTATGAGAGAAACCTCATCAGACGTTGAATATATTAAAAACATTTCAAATTTGTCAAATGCTGCAATTAAAGAATTTGTTACGGCAGTTGGTTTAGATAGTACATACTATCAAGCGTATAATGCAATGGGTGTTGCGACTTTAAAATTAGGCAACAAAAAAGATGCTGAAGATTTATTCAAAGTTGCATTAAAAAATAATCCGAATTTTGCACCGGCATATGACAATTTAGGTAATATTGCAATGCTTGACGGAGATTTGGATCAAGCTGAAAAATATTACTTAAAATCAATTCAATGTAATTCCCACAACCCGACATCTATGTATCATATGGGTCAAGTTGAAGCAAGACGCGGTGATTATACAAAAGCATTGACTTGGTTAAACCACTCACTTCATATTAACCCGAATTCATCTCCGGGGTGGAATCTTCAGGGTGAATTATATTTAAAACAAGGCAACCAGCCGGCTGCTATTAATTCTTTCAAAAAAGCAATTTATGTAAAACCTGAAAACTCTCGTCCATATATCAACTTGGCAGGAGTTTACGAAAGACGTGCAGACCATGAATTCGCTATGGAAGAATTGAAAACTGCAATTATCTTAAATCCTAATTACAAAGAAGGTATATATAGAGTTGCAAATATGTCTTTGGAAACTAAAAAATATCAACAAGCTCTTGAGTATTATTCAAGATTATTGGGTGATGCAAAATATAATAATAACGCAATTATTGGTTTAGCAAATACATATTACGAAATGGCTAAAGATACTGCTGATTCCAGAGATTTTACAACTAATAAAGACGTATATCTTGCATACGATTATGTAAATGAAGCTATTCAAAGAACTCCAAATGATTTGAAACTTCACCTTGCTAAAATCAAATTAGGTAAATTAACTCACCAAAGAGAATTAACTCAAGAAAACCTAAACTACATTATTCAATCAGCATCAAACAGTTTAATGGATACTGTAATTAAAGGTGAAGCATATCTTTCAATGGGTCGCGAAAGAGATGCAGTTTATACATTTGAAAATGCAATTAATTTTGCAAATAGTGTAGATGATGAATTATATTTGGCAGAAATTCTTGTTCAGCATAAACAATTCAGAACCGCAAGAAAAGCTTTGCAAAAAGTTTTAATGGCTGACCCGGATAACAGAATTGCTCTAAATGGTATTCATTACATTGATTTGTGTGAAATGAAGTCTAATGAATTCTTTGAAATTGCACTTCGTCAATACAAAGAAGGCAATTACGCTTCAACCATTGAATACTGTAACAGATCAATCGACTTTTATCACAATGCACCTTCAATTGCTAAGTTGAAAGCTCAAGCTTACGAAGCAGAAGGTAATTATCAAGGTGCGGTTAAATATTACACTCAATACTTAGCACTTGCACCTAACGCTTCTGATAAAGCAGCGGTTGAACAAAGAATTCAAGTATTCAGCCAAAAAATCTAATAAAATGAAGAAATTCGATATACGAAAAACATTTGAAACATTTTTGAAAGAGCCTCTTAGTATTTTAACTGAGGGGCTGTTTCAAATTGTAAATATTGAATCAAATATTTTTAATCAACAATCTTCATTTAATGTTGATTTTGTCAAAGGAAAAACTCAATTAACTCTTGTAAATAATCAAAAAATGGCTAATTTGTTCCAAACAGTTATTTATAAGAGTAAATTAAAAGAAGTTAAACAAAAAGCAATGGTATCAAAATGAAACCTTTTTTAAATGCAAAATTTATAATAAGTGCCGAAAAACTTTCGCAATGTCCTGATTTTAATTTACCTGAATACCCTCTTTTAGGGCGTTCAAATGTTGGGAAATCCTCATTTATTAATGGTTTGGCAAATCATAAAAAATTGGCTAAAACATCAAATGTTCCCGGAAAAACCAGATTAATTAATTTCTTTAATTTCTCGGATAAATTTATGATAGCGGATTTGCCGGGGTATGGTTATGCAAAGGTTTCGCATGAAGCGCGCAACAAGTGGCAAAAATATTTAGAAGAATATTTATTAAAACGTGAACAAATTAAAACTCTTGTTCAATTGGTTGATGCGCGGCACGAATTGCAAAAAAACGATTATCAAATGAGAGAGTGGGTTTTGGCATATAAATTACCTATAATAACAGTTGTAACCAAAATTGACCAAATATCAAAAAATAAAATTCCGTCTGCTATTTCTCATGTCAGGAAAGAATTTGGCGGAGAAATTTATCCGTTTAGCGCGATTGACAACCGATACAATGAAGATATTTTGAAATTTTTTACGGGAGAAATTTAAAAAAATAAAAATTGCCTGCATACCTAAATTTAACAACCGGCAGGCAATTAAAAGTTTTTGGTCTTTTTCATACAATTTCACGACATTGGTATGCGTGAGATAGTTTTGAAAAAATCTTTTTCATATCCGACTTAGTTAAGTTGTATATATAGGATATTAGACTAATGGGCATTATTCTATTACCCATATGGCTAAATTTTTTACCAAGGATAATCTTTTTCAATTCTCCAGCCTGCTCGGCGGATTTTTTCCGCACAGTAATTTCCTATACCACTTTTTGAGCAATCCTCGTCTATTTCATTATCAGTCATTTTATAACCATATGGCCTGACACCGCCACCGTCTTCAATTCGTTCAAGTAAAAATACGTCTCTGCCAAATTTATTTGGTAATTCTCCGCCGTTTATATCAAGCATAATAAGATTATTTGCTGTGAAACCATAGCCTAACCTAGTTCCTATGAAAATATTGTACAATAATCCATCAGGAGTGTAAAAAGCGGTTCTGGAATCCTCTTTTTTAAATGCCGAACCTGAATCTATATTATTTGCTGATTTAAATGGTTGATTATTTTTATATCCACAAGTTGAATATAAATCACAGTAAGTGACAACCTTTAAATACGGCTGCCAATATTGTTTAAAATATGCTTCAGCACCCATATCAAACGCACTTTCAGGCTCACCCTGTTCATCAAATGATAATTTATAAGCCTGATTTATTACAGAAATTCCTTTCTGTAATTTTGTAACCGTTGCTCGTTTTTGATTTTCTTGGATTAAGTTTGGAATAGTTAGAGCACTGACAACTCCGATTATACCTATTGTTATAAGGGTCTCTGCTAAAGTGAAGGCTGTACTTTTGAAGTGAATAGGTGAATAAGTGATTAAGTGAATAAATTCTTTACGGTTATTAATCTCCCCGTCATTGCCACTACTGTCCCGTAAAAAAATAGTATAAAAAAGCAAGACGCAGCAAATAATTGCTGTTTGTCCTAAAATAAAGTTGTCCAGACAATAAATTAGGAGGTAGTCTTGCAAGAACATTGTA